>NZ_JAYMZS010000016.1:0-132895 GCF_035828755.1 Amycolatopsis sp. H20-H5
ACCCGCCGTGCTCAACGGTGTCGGCGAGGTTCTCGACCTCGGCCGCACAGTCCGCACCGCGAGCCCGGCACAACGACGAGCGTTAGTGTTGCGGGACAGGGGCTGTACAGGGCCAGGCTGTTCACGAGGCCCCAAGTGGTGCGTCGCTCACCACCTCACCCACTGGAGCAACCCCGGTGGCGCCGGAGGCCCGACCGACATCATAAATCTCAGCCTCGTCTGCGAAAAGTGCCACCGCCTGATCCACCACGGCGGCTGGGACATCCGACTACGCCACGGAACCATCGAATGGCTACCCCCCGAATGGCTGGACCCGGAACGAAGACCCATCCGCAACACCGCACACGACCCACCCCGGTAAGGGCGCCTCGGCGACGAAACCGCCCTACCAGCCGGACGCCGACACTCGTCGTCCGGCAACAAACCACGCCCAGTCAACAATCAGCGGATCAAGCTGTCCCGCTGGACCGGGTCGTCAGACACCTCCGCGTCAGAGTCGACGGCACGAGTACGACCTGATCGACGTGATCGTCAAGTACGCCAACGACAAGAGATCTTCTGCCCCGACGGCGCGACGATCACCTACAACCGCGATCCGCTCGCCGACCACCGGATCGCTCCGGGTGGTGGCGGCGTGAAGGTTCGGCCCGGCGGCGTCAAGAACGCATAGGGGACACCGGAATCAGAGCCCATCGCGGGGATGCTCGGCAGTTGTGTCCCTGACCTTCGCGCCCCCGAAAACCGCCGTGAACGCCGACGGCGAACGACATCGGCTGACCGTCACCGGCGGGCTCGCCGCACTGTCGCTGGACGCGATGGCCTCCGTGGCGTACGGCCCGGAGGCTATCGTCCTGGTCCTCGCGGTCGCCGGCGGCGCGGGGCTCGGGTTCACCCTTCCGGTCACCGTCGCCATCGCCGTGCTGCTCGGGGTGCTGACGCTGTCCTATCGCCAGGTCGTCGCCGCGTTTCCCGAGGGCGGCGGGGCGTACGGGGTCTGCCGCCGGTATCTCGGGCGGCGGGCGTCGCTGGTCGCGGCCGCCTCGCTGATCGTCGACTACGTCCTCAATGTCACCGTTTCCGTCGCGGCCGGGGTCGCCGCGCTGACGTCGGCCTTTCCCGGGCTGCTGCCGTACACGGTGTGGCTCTGCCTCGGGGTGCTCGCGCTGGTGACCGCGGTGAACCTGCGCGGGATCGCGCACAGTGCGCGGGCCTTCATCGCGCCGACCGTGGTCTACGTCGGCGCGATCCTGGTGGTGATCGTCGCCGGGCTGGTCCGGTCGGGCCCGGCGGTCGCGCTGCCCGCCGCCGCGCCGGGCGGCAGTCTGCAGACCGTCCGGATTCTGTTGCTGCTCAAGGCTTTCGCCAACGGCTGTGCCGCGCTGACCGGGGTCGAGGCGATCGCGAACGCGGTGCCCTCGTTCCGGGTTCCCCGGGTCAAACGCGCTCAGCGCGCCGAGGTCACCCTCGGGGTGCTGCTCGCTGTGATGCTGCTGGGCATCGCCGTGCTGATCGAGAAGTTCGCCGTGCACCCGGCCGACGGGATCACCGTGCTCTCGCAGGTCACCGCAGCTTCGCTCGGGGAAGGCTTCGGCTACTACCTGGTCCAGTTCTCGACCGTGGTCTTGCTCGCGCTCGCCGCCAACACCTCGTTCGGCGGGCTGCCCGTGCTGGCACAGCTGCTGGCCGGGGACAACAACCTCCCGCACCTGTTCGCGCTGAGGGACGAACGCCAGGTGCACACCTACGGGATCGGGTTCCTCGCCGCCGCCTCGGCGATCCTGCTGGTGATCGCCGACGGCCGGGTGAACCTGCTGGTGCCGCTGTTCGCGATCGGCGTCTTCGTCGGGTTCACGCTCTCGCAGGCCGGGATGGTCCGGCACTGGCGGGCGCTGCGGCCGCCGGGCTGGCGAGGCCGCGCGGTGCTGAACGGGACCGGCGCCGTCCTCACCGCGATCGCGGCGGTGGTCGTGACGGCCACCAAGTTCGGCGAGGGCGGCTGGCTCGTCGTCGTCTCCCTGCCGCTGCTGGTGCTCGGGATGGAACGGGTGCACCTGGCCTACCGCGACATCGGCACCCGGCTCGGACTCGGGCGGATCCCGGCGCCACCACGGCCGCACCGGAGCCTGGTGATCGTCCCGGTGGGCACCGTGTCCCGGCTCACCGGGGAGGCGCTCGCCGCGGCGCTCTCACTGGGCGATCGCGTGCGGGCCGTGCACATCACCCCGTCCGGCGCGGACGACACCTTCGTCGCCGAGTGGGAGGCGTGGGATCCCGGCGTTCCGCTGGTCCGGCTGCACGACGGGAAACGCAGGCTGGGCGCGCCACTGGCCGACTACCTGTGCGGCCTGCCCGAACCGCACGTGTTCGTGCTGATCGCCGAGGTCGAACCGGAGCACCTGTGGCAGCGGCTGCTGCAGAACCAGCGCGGCGCGGTGCTGGCACACGCGCTGCGCCGACGGACGAACGCCGTGGTCTGCCGCCTGCGCTTCCGCGTCGGGCAACGCGGAGACAGCGAACGCCGGACCGGCATCCCGCCGGATGGACCAGCGGGCCGCACCGGGACGGCTACTACGTCCGGGTGAGGTTCCCGGCGCGCACCGCGCGCGGGGTTACCTTGGACGAACTCCCCCGCCGCGCCACGCCACCCCGCACTCCCCACAGCATCACCGACACGGGTTGGACCACCACTGATGGACTCTCGAAACACGTTGCCCGGTAACGACTTCAGCCCCGAAGAACCGACGACCAGCCTCGGCATGAGCCTCGCCATGGTCACCACCCTCACCGTGGTGTGGGCGGCCGAACTCACCGTCGGGCTGACGCTGAGCCTCGGCGACCTCGTCGCCGGGAGCGCCCGGCCGTCGGCACACCGGACGCTCGTCGGCTGAGCGGCACCGCGGCTCCTCAGGCCCGGGGTGACACGATCCCGTACTCGCGGATCTTGCGGTAGATGGTCGCCCGCGACATCCCGAGCGACTCCGCGGCGCGCACGCGGTTGCCCCGGCTGCCGAGCAGGCTCTGCACGATGGCGTCGCGCTCCAGCGACTCCAGCTGGCTCAGCTGCCGCCGGTTCACCGCGTGGTACTCCGGCGGCAGGTCGCCGGGCTGGATCGCCCCGGTCCGGCGCCGGTGCCGCACGACGTGGCGGAGCACCTGGTGCAGCTGTTCGGCGTTGCCCGGCCAGTTCGACCTGGTGAGCAGCTGCAGCGCCTCGTGCGAGCACATCAGTTCACCGCTGTGGCTGAGCCTGGCCAGGAACAGCGGGACCAGCTCGCGCAGGTCTTCGATGTGGTGCCGCAGCGGCGGGATCTCGACCGTGGTCGGGAACAGCTCCCGCACCGCGGCGAGCTCGGTGCTGACGAAGTCGGCCTGCCCCTGCGTCACGGCCACCCACGGGTGACCGCCGGGGCGCGCGGACGCCTCGGTCAGCGCCCCGGCCAGCAGCCGCAGGGCACCGGCCTCGAGCCGGTCGATGTGCCGGATCACCACCGCGTGCTCGCGCGACTCGTCCAGCTCCGCGCGCAGCGCGGTCATCCAGTCCGCCTCGGCGGATCCGGCCGCGTCGGCGGCGTCGAGGACGTGGAACCCGCCCGCGGCGTTGCGCCGCTGGTGGATCGCCCGCGCCAGGGCGAGTTTGCCGACCCCGGGCTCGCCGCCGAGCAGCAGCCACTCCCCCGCCAGGTACGCCCGGTCGACGTCGTGACAGCAGCGCAGCCACAGCGGCCCGGACCCGACCAGCCCCGGCAGGAACATCCGCAGCACCGGCCAGGAGGCGGCGACCTCCTCCTCGTCCTGCTCGATCAGCGTGATGTGCACGATGCCGCCGCTGATGTGGTCGTTGCTCTGCACCGGACGGCACGAGACGCGCGCGGTGCCGCCGGTCGGCAGGTCGAGCATCATCGGCACCGCGCGGCCGCTGGCGAGCGCCTCGGCGGCGAAGCCGAGGATCACCGGCTGATCGGCCGGGTCCAGCAGCTGGCGGGCGAGGTCGTTCATGATGACCAGGTCGTTGTTGAGCGCGAGGACCATGCCCGTGGTGCGGCGGCAGGCCTGCAGGTAGGCCTGGAACAGTTCCAGTTCACGGACCCCGCTGTCGACGAGCAGCGCTTGGCGGATCTGGTCGGCCGTGGTCTTGGCCAGCGCGACGAGCAGGGGGCTGGCGTCCTTGCGCCAGCAGGTCAGGTCGACGGCGCCGACCGTCTTGCCGGTGATCGGGTGGTGGATCGGCACCCCGGCGCAGGCCAGGTTGTCGAGGTATTCGGCGTAGTGCTCGTGGCCGAACACGTGCGCGGCGCGGCCGCCCTCCAGGGCGGTGCCGATCCCGTTGGTGCCGACGAACTCCTCGGCGTAGCTGAACCCGGGGGCGAGCTGGATGCTGTCGAGGTGCCGGTCGAGCTCGCCGTCACCGGTGAGCCGCTGGAGCACCACGCCCGACTGGTCGGTCAGGATCAGGCTGATCGACTGGCCGTCGAGCTGCTCGCTCAGCCGCCGCAGGATCGGGTTGGCGCTGCGGATCAGCGGGAGGTCGAGGTTGGGGTTGCGGACGTAGGGCAGGGCGATGTGGTCGGCGGCGACCTTCCAGCGGTGCGAGCGCCACCACGACGCGAGGATGGTGTCCCTGACATCATGCCGGTCGAACGGTTCCGAGGTCAGGAACCGGATCCGGGCGTCGGCCAGTCGTCCTTGGTCTTCGGGCGCGACGAGACGAGAGTCGTGCACCGCTTCCTCCTGACAGCTCCGGCAGGCAACACGGCGAGGCGCAGGCCTACTGGCGAACCTGCACCGGCTATCCAGCCTAAGCCCCGTTGACCGGTTCGCCGCGTCTCAAATTGAGACCGCCACCCGTCCGTAACAGCCGTGTCATCGCCAGTACCCGCGCGAGGAGGTTCTTGTGAGCACGCCAGACGGCCAGCACCGCGAGACCTACAACCCCTGGACCATCGTCAACCTGGTGTTCGACCGGCTGGCGGAGGAAGGACTGCATCCGGTGCTCGGCGACGCGGGCAACCCCGGCGAGCCCGCGGCCGCCCTGCTGCGCGCGCTGGGCATCGAACCGGCGGTCGAAGGCAACCAGCAGATCGTCCAGGACGTGCGGGAACAACTGGCCGACCTGCGGTCCACGGTCTTCGGGGAGCGCTGAGCCGCCGCACCGCCATCCGTGTGACCGCCGTCTCATGTTGAGACCCGGGCCGGGGAGAAACCCAGGTTGTATGACCTTGCGCCACGAGGTCTGTTCCTCGGACATCGCGCCATCGCCGGCTGGCCGCAGCCGGGTGCAGATCGAGCGCGAGCGGCCCGAAGCGACTGGTAAGGAGTGCGAATGAGTCGCCAGAGTGTGGCAAAAGCTCATCAGAAGATCCAGGAGCTGTCCTGGGAACCCGCCTATCACGAGCCGGTGTCCCAGTACGGCACCGACTACACCTTCAAGAAGGCCAAGAAGAAGGACCCGCTCAAGCAGGTCCTGCGCTCCTACTTCCCGATGCAGGAAGAAAAGGACCACCGCGTGTACGGCGCCTCCGACGGCGCCATCCGCGGGAACATGTTCCGCCAGGTCCAGGAGCGCTGGCTGGAATGGCAGAAGCTGTTCCTCTCGATCATCCCGCTGCCGGAGATCTCCGCGGCCCGCGCGATGCCGCTGCTGTTCCGCACGGTGCCCAACCCGGAACTGCACAACGGCCAGGCGATCCAGATGATCGACGAGGTCCGCCACTCGACGATCCAGCAGAACCTCAAGCGCCTGTACATGAACAACTACATCGACCCGGCCGGGTTCAACTCGAGCCTGCGCAACTTCCAGAGCGACTACTGCGGCACCATCGGCCGCCAGTTCGCCGAGGGGTTCATCACCGGTGACGCGATCACCGCCGCCAGCATCTACCTCACGATCGTCGCCGAGACGGCGTTCACCAACACGCTGTTCGTCGCCATGCCCGCCGAGGCCGCCGCGAACGGCGACTACCTGCTGCCGACGGTGTTCCACTCGGTGCAGTCCGACGAATCGCGCCACATCAGCAACGGCTACGCCACACTGCTGATGGCGTTGTCCGACGAGGGCAACCACCAGCTGCTCGAACGCGACCTCCGCTACGCCTGGTGGAACAACCACCGGGTGGTCGACGCCGCGATCGGCACCTTCATCGAGTACGGCACGAAGGACCGCCGCAAGGAGCGCGACAGCTACGCCGAAATGTGGCGCCGCTGGATCTACGACGACTACTACCGCAGCTACCTGGTCCCGTTGGAGAAGTACGGGTTGGTCATCCCGCACGACCTCATCGAGGAGTCCTGGAACCAGATCTGGAACAAGGGCTACGTCCACGAGGTCGCCCAGTTCTTCGCCACCGGCTGGCTCGCCAACTACTGGCGCATCGACACGATGACGGACACCGACTTCGAGTGGTTCGAGTTCAAGTACCCGGGCTGGTACGACCGGTACGGCAAGTGGTGGGAGAACTACAACCGCCTCGCGACGCCGAACGGGCACAACCCGATCGTGTTCGAGGACGTCGACTACGAGTACCCGCACCGCTGCTGGACCTGCATGGTCCCGTGCCTGGTCCGCGAGGACATGGTGATGGCGGAGGTCGACGGCCAGTGGCGGACGTACTGCCACGAGATGTGCCGCTGGACCGACGAGAACGCCTTCCGGCCCACCTACCTGGGCCGCGAGACCCCGAACATGGGCAAGCTGACCGGTGCCCGTGAATGGGAAACCCTTTACCACGGCTGGAATTGGGCCGATGTCGTCAAGGACATGGGCTTCGTGCGGGACGACGGCCACACCATGGTCGCCCAGCCGCACCTGAACCTCGACCCCAAGAAGATGTGGACGCTCGACCACCTGCGCCGGTGCCCGCCGCTGCAGAGCCCGAACGTGCTGCTCAACGAGATGACCGACGCGGAACGCACCGCCTTCGCCGCCCGCTACGTGCGCGGTGGCCCCGGCGGCCGGGCGCCGGTCGACGCCTGATCGTCGGGGTAAGGACCAGGAGCGGGGCCCGGCAGCGGGCCCCGCTCTCCCACCGGGCAGCGCGAGGGAGTCATGGCAGACAAGCACGTCGTGCGGTTCGAACCGGTCGGCATCGAGATCGAGGTCGACGAGGACAAGACGATCCTGCGGGCCGCGGCCGAACAGGGCGTCATGCTCATGCACGGCTGCAAGGAGGGCCAGTGCGCGGCGTGCAAGTCGTTCGTCCTCGACGGTGAGGACATCGAACACGATCGGTACTCGACGTTCGCCCTGCCCGACTACGAGAAGGAGGAGGGCTACACGCTCCTGTGCCGGGCGCACGCCTATGAGGACCTCACCATCGAGCTGCTCAACTACGACGAGGAGATGATCCGCTCGGGCCTGCCGATCGTGGAGGCGGCGGCCGAGGTGGTCGCGAACGACGCGGTCACCCACGACCTGCGGCACCTGGTCCTCAAGCTGATCGAGCCGACGGAGATCAACTTCTTCCCCGGGCAGTACGTCGACATCAAGGTGCCGGGCACCGGGCACACCCGGTCGTTCTCCATGGCGAACACCTCCAGCCGGGAGAGCGGGCAGCTCGAGTTCGTCATCAAGGTCTACCCCGGCGGGGTCTTCTCCGAGTTCCTGGCCGGGCGGCTGGCGGTCGGCGACCGGCTGGAGCTGACCGGGCCGTTCGGTGTGTTCACCCTCCGGGACGCACCGACCTCGGACCTGGTCTTCCTCGGTGGCGGCGCCGGCATGGCGCCGATACTGAGCCTGCTGCGGTCCATGGCCGAGCGCGGTATCGAGCGTAAGGCGACCTACTACTACGGCGCGCGGAGCAGGAAGGACCTCTGCTTCGAGGACGAGTTGCGGGAGCTGGAGCAGAGACTGCCCGGCTTCCGCTATGTGCCTGCCCTGTCCGAGCCGGCCGAGGACGACGCGTGGGACGGCGAGGTCGGCTTGATCACCGACGTCGTCCGCAGACTGGAAACGGACGCCGGCAAAGCCGACGCCTACGTGTGCGGGCCGCCGCCGATGGTCGAAGCGGCTCTCGAACTGCTGCCCGCACTGGGCGTGCCGGACAAGCGCGTCTTCTACGACAAGTTCACCACCACCGGGGACGAGGACCAAACCGAAAGGTGAGGGAGATCAGATGACCACCGCGCCAGAACGCAGCGTGCCGCAACCCGTCTTCACCGACGCCGAGGCCGGACACAAGGTGTTTCCGGACTCGCTTTCGCGACGCTACAACTACTACACCCCGCAGAAGCGCAAGCAGACCCACTACGAGGACGTGACGGTCGAGGTCCAGCCGGACCCGCGGCACTACCTGTCCCAGGGCTGGCTCTACGGGTTCGCCGACGGCACGGGCGGCTACCCGCTCGAGTGGACGGCACTGAAGGCGTGGGGTTCGGACCGGCCCGTGCCCGAACGCTTCGCCGGCTCCGGCGGCGCGGGCTACGAATGGCCGGCGCACGGCTGGCACGAGTTCCGTGATCCCAACGAGGAGTGGGAACTCACGATGTACCGCTACAACTCCAACGTTGTGCGGCAGGTCAACCAGAACATCGACGCGGCGAAGCAGTCCAAGGCCTTCGAGCAGTGGAACCGCAACTGGATCCAGTTCGTCGCCCAGCACGTGGGCGCCTGGATGCACGTGGACCACGGGCTCGGTCTGTACTTGTTCGCCAACGCCAACCGCCGGGCGCCGACGAACATGCACAACAACGCGATCGCGGTGAACAGCATGCACCGGATCCGCTCGGCACAGGACCTCGCGCTCTACAACCTCACGCTCAGCGAGGAGATCGAGGGGTTCGACGGGTCGGCCCACGTCGAGACCTGGAACTCCGACCCGGTCTGGCAGGGCACGCGCACGGTGGCCGAGCAGCTCACCGGGATCGACGACTGGTGCGAGGCGATCTTCGCCGCCAACGTCATCTTCGAGCCGCTCGTCGGGGAACTGTTCCGCAGCAACCTGGTCCAGCAGGCGGCTCCGGGCAACGGCGACTTCATCACCCCGACCGTGATGGGCGCGGAGGAGTACGACTACGCCGAGCGCGACCTGCGCTACACGAAGGCGATGTTCGACCTGCTCGTCAACGACAAGGAGTTCTCCGAGCACAACAAGCTGATCATCAACGGGTGGCTGGAGACCTGGGTCCCCCGCTGCATCGCGGCCGCCAGGACGATGCAGCCGCTGTGGTCCCAGCCCGACGCCAAACCGCCGCGGTTCGAGGACGCCCTCGACCGTTCGAAGAGCCGTTTCGGCGGCATCCTCGCGGGCCTCGGCCTGCCGACCCCGAAGGAGCTGGCTCAGTGACCACCTTCCAAGCGTCCGAAAGCCCGTTCAAATCGGACAGCACCGCGTCCAACATGTGTGGCGTCACCCTGATGAACAACCAGGTCGGCGCCGTGGTCGCCCAGGTGATGAAGGGCAAGGAGAACGTCACCGTCACCGAACTGCCCTCGATGATCCGCGTGGACGCGAAGAACCGGATGGACTTCGACTACAACGAGATTTCCGAGGCGCTGGGCGAAGAAGAGGGCTACTTCGACGCCGCCGAGTTCGAGGAGAACATGTCCACCCACTACGGGCGGATGATCCACGAGGACGACCGGACGATCATGTTCGCCAATCCCGAGGACGCGGCGGAGTTCATCGATTTCGACCTTACGGCGAGGTGAGAGCGTGTACGAGAAGGACGGCGAAAAGTACTTCGTGGTCGACAGCCACATGCACTACTGGGACGCGAGCCCGGCCAATTGGGTGAAGGGCGCCGAACAGTACGCGAAGGGCTGGATCGAGTGCTTCCACGCCTACCAGTCGCTCGGCCCGCCCGCCACGCACTGGCCGATCGAGAAGTTCCAGTCCTACACCGAGGACGACCTGATGAAGGACGTCTTCGAGGACGGGCACGTCGACGTCGCGGTGTTCCAGCCGACCTACCTCAAGGAGTGGTACACCGAGGGCTTCAACACCACCGAGCGCAACGCCGCGCTGGGCGACAAGCACCCCGGCAAGTTCATCGCCAACACCCGCTGGGACCCGCGTGAAGGCGACGCGGGCATCAAGGCGTTGAAGGAGAACGTCGAGCGGTACGGCGCGAAGGGCGTCAAGCTCTACACCGCCGAGTGGCGCGAAGGGTCGCGCGGCTGGACGCTCAAGGACCCGGAGGCCTACCGGTTCCTGGAAGCCAGCCAGGAACTCGGGATCAAGAACATCCACGTCCACAAAGGACCGACGATCTGGCCGCTGGACAAGGACGCCTTCGACGTGTCCGATGTGGACCACGCCGCGACGGACTTCCCCGAGCTCAACTTCATCGTCGAGCACGTCGGGCTGCCGCGCATCGAGGACTTCTGCTTCATGGCCACGCAGGAGCCCAACGTGTACGCCGGGCTCTCGGTGGTCATCGGCGGCCTGATGCACGCCCGGCCGCGGTTCTTCGCGAAGGTCATGGGCGAGCTGCTGTTCTGGGTCGGCGAGGACAAGATGACCTTCGGCAGCGACTACGGCATCTGGGAACCGAAGTGGCAGATCGAGGGCTTCGTGGACTGGAACTACCCTGGCGAGGAGTACTCGGACTACCCGGCGGTCACCACGGCCACGAAGAAGAAGATCCTCGGGCTCAACGCGGCGAAGCTCTACGACATCGAAGTGCCCGCCGAGTACCGGCTCGACGCCGGTGAGGGCACGCCCGCCGCGGAGGACGACGCGCAGCTGGTGACGCACTGATGACGGCCACGGCGGAGCTGGACCGGGCGCGGGTGCTCACCGCGCTGGCGGCGGTGCGCGACCCGGAGCTGGACGAGCCCATTACCACGCTCGGCTTCGTGTCGTCGTGCACCGTCTCCCCCGGCGGCGACGCCGTGGTCCGGCTGCGGCTGCCGACGTACTTCTGCGCGCCCAACTTCGCGTTCCTGATGGTCGCCGACGCCTATGACGCGGTGGCGGCCATCGAGGGCGTGGGCGCGGTGGACGTGGCGCTGGACGACCATTTCGCGTCGGAGGCGATCAACTCGGGCGTCGCCGCGCGGGCCGGGTTCGCCCGGTCGTTCGAAGGTGAGGCGGACGGCGAGCTCGACCGGCTGCGGGCAGACTTCCTGCGCAAGGCCGTGCTCGCCGGGACGGACCAGGTGTGCCGGCCGCTGCTCGCGGCCGGCACCACCCCGGCCGGGCTCACGGCGCTGACGCTCGGCGAGGTCCCGCCCTCGGTCGAGCTCGACCGGCTGCGGGCGCGCCGGGCCGATCTCGGGCTGCCCGCGAGCCCGGACGCGGCGCTGGTGCTCGACCCGGTGACCGGGCAGGCCGTCGGCGCGGACGGCCTGCCGCTGCACCTGCGCAAGGCGCGGCTCACCAGGGTCGGCATCGAGGCCAACACCGGGATCTGCCGGGGCATGCTGCGACACCGCTATTCGGGAACCGGACAGGGAGAGGACACCAACTGATGAAAGCGGTGCGGCTACACGGGTATCACCAGCAGCCGGTGGTCGAGGAGGTCGACGAGCCCGTGGTCAAGGGCCCACTCGACGTCGTGGTGAAAATCGGCGGCGCCGGCGTGTGCCGCACCGATCTGCACATCATCGAGGGCCAGTGGGCCGCCGCGATGGGCGTCGGCCTGCCCTACACGCTCGGCCATGAGAACGCGGGCTGGGTGCACGAGATCGGCTCCGCGGTGGGAAACGTGGCGGTCGGCGACATGGTCATCCTGCACCCGACGCCGACCTGCGGGCTCTGCCGCTCGTGCCGGGCCGGGCACGAGATGCACTGCACGGACAGCTCGTTCCCCGGCCTCGACAGCGACGGCGGGATGGCCGAGTACCTGCTCACGTCCGCGCGCGCGTGCGTGAAGCTCTCGCCGGAGACCCGGCCCGAGGACGTCGCCGCGCTCGCCGACGCCGGGATCACCGCCTATCACGCGGTGCGCAAGGCGATCCCGCTGCTCTACCCCGGCAGCACCGCCGTGGTGATCGGCGCGGGCGGGCTCGGGCACATCGGCATCCAGTGCCTCGCGACGCTGACCGCCACCCGGATCATCGTGGTCGACCGCAACCCCGCGGCGCTCGCGCTGGCCAAGGACCTCGGCGCGCACGACACGGTGGTGGCCGACGGCGGCCAGATCGACAAGGTGCTCGAACTGACCGGCGGCGGCGCCGAGGTGGTGCTCGACTTCGTCGCGGAGGAGGGCGCGGAGGCCGACGGGTTCGCGATGACCGCGCGGGCGGGCTCGTACTTCGTCATCGGCTACGGCGGCACGGTGCACATCCCGACCCTGGACATCATCTCCACCGAACGGAACATCGTCGGCAACATCGTCGGCAGCCACACCGATCTGGTCGAGCTGATGGAGCTCGGCCGCGCGGGCAGGGTGACCCTGCGCACGAAGACGTACCCGCTCGAAGCCGCGAACGACGCCCTCGCCGATCTGGCGGCGGGCAAGGTCCGCGGCCGCGCCATCCTCGTTCCCTGAACACCGCAGACCCTGTCCGGTCACCGTCGTCTGGAGGAGCACCCGATGTCGAAGGAACTACGTTTCGGTCCCGAGGCACGCGCTTTGTTGCTGTCCGGTGTGGACCAACTCGCCGAAGCGGTGAAATCGACCCTCGGTCCGAAGGGACGCAACGTCATCCTGGAGAAGATCACCGGCTCGCCGGTGATCACGAACGACGGGGTGACCATCGCGCGGGAGATCCATCTGAAGGACCAGTTCGAGAACATGGGCGCGCAGCTGGTGAAGGAAGCGGCCATCAAGACCAACGACATCGTGGGTGACGGGACCACCACCGCCACGGTGATCGCGCAGGGCGTCGTGCGGGAGGGCATGCGCGCGATCACCGCGGGCGGCAACCCGGTGCTGGTCAAGCGCGGGATCGACCTGGCGGTCGGGCGGCTGGTGGAGTACCTGCACACGGTGGCGCACCCGGTGGTCAGCGAAGAGGACTTCAAGCGGGTCGCGGCGATCTCGGCCAACGACGACGACGTGGTCGGGGCGGTCATCGCCAAGGCGCTGCACACCGTCGGCGAGCACGGCATCGTCACCGTCGAGGAGTCGCCGGGGACCTACGGGATGAGCGTCGGCTTCGTCGAGGGCTTCGAGTTCGACAACGGCTACCTCTCGCCGTACATGGTGACCGACGCGGCGAGCCTCGAAGCCGTCGTCGACGACCCGTACATCCTGCTGTGCAGCGAGAAGATCAAGGACGTCCAGCAGATCATGCCGTTGCTGGACAAGGTGATGCGGGCGCCGCGGCCGCTGGTGATCATCGCCGAAAGCCTCGAGGGCACCGCGCTGAGCATGCTGGTGCACAACCACGTCGGCGGGCGGTTCCAGTGCATCGCGGTGAAAGCGCCGGGGTTCGGCGACCGGCGGCTGCACAAGCTGGAGGACATCGCCGCGATCACCGGCGGCACGGTCTTCAGCAAGCACTCCGGCATCGGCATGGAGAACATGACCCTGGCGCACCTCGGGCACGCCGGGCAGGTGCGGGCCAACGCCGACCGCACGGCCATCCTCGGCGGCGCGGACGCCGGCAAGGTCGAGTTCCGGATCACCCAGCTGCGCGCCGAACGCGACCGGGCGACGTTCGGCATCGACGAGGACGTGCTCAACGAGCGGATCGGGTCGCTCTCGGGCAAGGTCGCGGTGATCCGTGTCGGCGCGCCGACCGACGCCGAGCTCAAGGAACTGCAGCACCGGGTCGAGGACGCGCTGTCCGCGACGCGGGCCGCGATGGCCGAGGGCATCGTCGCGGGCGGCGGCGCCGCGCTGCTGCACGCCGGCGCCGTCCTCGACGAGCTGGAGGTGAAGGACGACTACGCGATCGGCGTGGACATCGTCCGCCGGACGCTGCACCAGCCCGCGTTCCTGATCGCCTCGAACGCGGGCTATCCCGCCGAGGAGATCGTCGCCAGGAGCCTGGAACTCGGGGTCGACGAAGGGTTCGACGCGCTGGAAGGCCGCTACGGCAACATGATCGAGATGGGCATCGTCGACCCGCTGCGGGTGGCGCGCTCGGCGCTGCAGAACGGCGCTTCGGTGGCGGGCATGCTGCTGACCACGAACACGCTCATCGCCGAGGAGCAGACGCCATGGGGCGGCAGCGCCGCGCTGATGACCGAGTTCGGCCCGCTGGACGAGGGCCTCCACCAGCCCTCACCCGACTCCAGCACCCCGCAGTCCCTTGGCCTCGGCCCCTCCGTCGGCTAAGCCCGCACCGCCAAGCCGACTGTCGAACTCGCGGCGGGCCAGTTCCGGCTCACTTGCGCTTGGCGACCGTTGGCGGCACCAGCTTTGGCGCCAGCGTGGCGGCCGCGGCGGTGATCGCGCGCGTCGCCGCGCCGAGGTCAGAGCCCTCGGGGTAGCTGGTGAGCACGACGACGATGTAGCGGTCCTGCTCGCCGACGAGCCCCGTGGTGTGCACGTCCACCCCGTTGCGCCCGGCCGCCCAGCCCTGTTTGATCGCCCACGGCCACGCGTCCAGCGCACGGGGGATGCCGAAGTACTGGTCGAACCCGTCGGCCGCCAAGCGGGGCGCGCCGCGCAGGGCACGCAGCAGCGGCTCGCGCTTCGCGCCGGGCAGCGCGAGGAGGTAGCGGTAGATCGACACGACGTCGTCGGCCGTGGTCAGCGTGTCGCCCCAGCGGCCGGCGGTCTCCGGCGGGGTGGTGCCGCGCAGGCCGATCGCCGCCGCGGTCCTGGTGACGATCGCCGGGCCGCCGTTGGCCGACCACAGCGCGCTCGCGATGGTGTCGTCGCTGTTCGAGAGCATGCGGCCGAGCCGCGCGTCCGGACGGCCGGGCCCGTCCAGCTCGTCCAGCGCGATCAGCAGCTTCACCACCGACGCCGTCCGGAACCGCTCGCCGCCGCCCTTGCTGACCAGCTCGGTGTCGTCCTGGCGGTCCACCACCACGGTGGCGATCCGGCCGTTCGCGGCGACGCGCGCGGCGGCGTCGGTCGCGGGGTCCTTCGACGAAGCGGCGCTCAGCGCGACCGCGGTGATGATCACGGCGGTCGCCGCGATCGTCCAGCCCGCCAGGCGGCGGCCGGCGAACCGGCGGCGGGCGGGCGGGCGCGGAGCGTCGGAAGGCCGCGCGATCGGCTGGGTCGTCTGGTCGATCATGGCGGAATCGTCGTCCCGGCATGTCCTGGTTAGATCTTGGTCATGTCATGGTTTCGCTACAGCGGCCGCACCGCGTTCGCGGTGGCCCGATAATCGGCCAGTGCCCACTGTGTTGCTGATCGAAGACGACCCCGCCGTCTCAGAGGGCCTGTGTCTCGGCCTGAGCCGACACGGCCATCGGGTCGAACCCGCCGAGGACGGCGAGCGGGGCCTGGCGCTGCTCGAGTCGCTGAACCCGGACCTCGTCCTGCTCGACCTGATGCTGCCCGGGATCGACGGGTTCGAGGTCTGCCGCCGCATCCGCGCGGCGGGCTCGGTGCCGGTCATCATGCTCACCGCGCGCGGAGACGACTTCGACGTCGTCGGCGGGCTGGAGGCGGGCGCGGACGACTACGTGGTCAAACCGGTCCGGCCGCGCGTGCTCGACGCGCGGATCCGCGCGGTGCTCCGGCGCCACCAGGCCGTCGGCGAGCAGGACCAGGTCCGCCACGGCGACCTGCTCGTCGACCGCTCGGCGCTGGTGGTGTCCAAAGCGGACACTCCGGTCGGGCTGACGCCGACCGAACTGCGCCTGCTGCTCGAGCTCTCCCGGGTGCCCGGCCGGGTGTTCAGCCGCCAGCAGCTGCTGGAGCTGGTGTGGGAGCACGACTTCCTCGGCGACTCCCGGCTGGTCGACGCCTGTGTCCAGCGGCTGCGCGCGAAGATCGAGGACGTGCCAGCCGACCCGGTGTACATCCGCACGGTCCGCGGATTCGGCTACCGGTTCGGCCCAGTGTGAAACCCGGTGTGAAACCCGGTGTGAAACCCCGTGCGAAGGCCAGCGCGAAAGGCTCACTGAAGGAACGTATCCCCTTGTGGGCCAAGGGAATCCGGCCCCGCCTGATCCTCGCCTTCACCGCCGTCTCGCTGCTGGCAACGATCGCCGCGTCCGGCGCGAGCTACGTGTCCGGGCGGCGTACGGTCCTCACCTCGGAACAGAACGAGACGATCATCGGCCTGCGCAACGCGGTGGACGTGCTCGCGCCCCAACTCACCATGCCGCCGACCTCGAAGGACCTCGCGCAACTGGCGGATCGGCTGCCGGGCTTCACCGGCGTGACCTTCCAGGGCCAGCAGCCCGCCGAAGGGAACCACCTGGACGTCACCGTGGTGCCCGCCGAACTCCGCACCGCCGTCTCGACCGGCCTGGGGACCAAGTTCCAGCGCGGCATCAGATACGACCGGCCGGTCCTGTGGATCGGGATGCCGATCCTGCGGTCCACTCCGGACGGCAAGCAGGAGCGGTCGGGGATCGAGGTGTACGGCGAGCACGACCTCGGCGAGGCCGTGCAGAGCATCGAGGAGTTCTCCGACAACGGCTGGACCACCGGCACGATCGCGGTCCCGCTGGCGATCCTCATCGCGTGGCTGGCCGCCGAAGCGGTGCTGCGGCCGGTGCGGCGGCTGCGGGACGCGGCCCGCAGGCTGGCCGACGGCGAGCTCTCCACCCGCCTGGCCACCCCGGGCGCCGACGAGCTCACCGAGCTGGCGAAGACGTTCAACCACACCGCTTCGAGCCTGGAGACCTCCGTCGGCGAGCTGCGGCGGATGCAGGCCGACGCGCACCGCTTCGTCGCCGACGTCTCGCACGAGCTGCGGACGCCGCTCGCCGCGATGACCGCGGTCACCGACCTCCTGGAGGAGGAGACCGGCCTGGATTCGGACACCGGCCGGGCCGCGCGCCTGGTCGGCTCGGAGACCCGCAACCTGACCCGGCTGGTGGAAGACCTCATCGAGATCTCCCGGTTCGACTCCGGCACCGCCCGGCTCGACCGGCAGCTCGTCGACGTCGGCGCGCTGATCGGCCAGACGCTGCGGGCGCGCGGCTGGACGGACTCGGTCGAGACGGACCTGCCGGGCGACCAGGTGGCACTGCTCGACCGGCGACGCCTCGACGTGATCGTGGCGAACCTCGTGGGCAACGCCCTGCGGCACGGCGAGCCGCCGGTGCGGGTCACCGTCGGCACGGCCGGGACGTCGGTGGTGGTGACGGTCACCGACCAGGGCCCCGGCCTGCCCGAGCACGTGCTGCCCCACGTGTTCGACCGCCTCTACAAGGCCGACACGGCCCGCTCACGCTCGGAAGGCAGCGGCCTCGGCCTCGCCATCGCGGCCGAGAACGCGACCCTGCACGGCGGTACGCTCGAAGCCGCCAACCAGCCCGGCGGCGGGGCGAGTTTCACCCTCCGCCTGCCGATCGACGGGACGACCGCATGAATCCGGTGACCAGGGCGGGCGCGCTGCTCGCGGCGCTGACCCTGCTCACCGTGCTGACCGGGTGCGGCGTGCGCCCCACCGGCGTCGTCCAAGCCGGTGAGGCGCCGGTGGGGGTCGCCACCGGGCCGATGCTGTACTTCCTCGGCGAAGGCAACGTCACGACCGCCGCCCCGCGCGTCACCGGGCGGCTCGGCACCGTGGCGGACGCGCTGACCCTGCTGTTCGCCGGGCAGGACCCGGAGGAACTGGCCAGCGGGCTGAACACCGCCCTGCCGCCCGTGACCCCGGTCCTCGAGCAGCCGGACGCGGACGTGATGATCGTCCGGGTGCCCTTGAATACGGTGTTCCTCAGCCGGCCGGCGCTCGACCAGATCGCCTGCACCGCCATCGCCGCGCGCGTCATGGCGGGCGCGGGTGCCGGCTTGCGGGTCACCGTCTTCGGCAAGAACGGCCTGGCCGCGGAAGACGTGGCCTGCTCGCTGATGAAGTCCTGACCAGCGGGTTCAGTTCAGCGGGCGGGTGTTCTCCGGCAGCGCACCGCCGCCGAGGACGTCGGTGGCGAAGTCGGCCAGCGCGGTCAGCGCGACACGCTGGCTCCACGGGCCGTAGGACACGCGGGCGACGCCGAGCTCCTCCAGCTTGGCCAGCGGCAGGCTGCCCGGCACGGCGATGAGCGTGAGCTTGCGCGGGCCGAGGCCCTCGACCAGCGCGGTGACGGTCCGCTCGTCGAACCGGCCGGGCACGAACACCACGGGCGCGCCCGCGTCGAGGAAGGCCCTGCCCCGCTCGATCGCGTCGGCCAGCACGTCGGCCGGGTCGCGGTCGCCCGCCTTGAGGAACGCGTCGGTCCGGGCGTTGAGCACGAACGGCACGCCCTCGGCCTCACCCGCCCTGACCACGGCCTCGACCGCGGCCACCGCCTCGGCCAGCGGCTTCATCTGGTCTTCCAGGTTCGCCCCGGCGATCCCGGCGCCGATGGCCTTGCGCACGGTCTCGCCGGGGTCGCCATAGCCCGCTTCGAGGTCTGCGCTGACCGGGAGGTCGGTCGCGGCGGCGATCCGGCCGACGGCCTCGATCATCAGGTCGACAGGGATGTTCTCGCCGTCGGGATAGCCGTAGGACGCGGCGATCGAGTGGCTGGCGGTGGCCAGCGCGGTGGTGCCGTCGAGCTCGGCCACCACCTTCGCGCTGATGACGTCCCAGACGTTGACGACCTTCAGCAGGTCGGGAGCGGCGTGCAGGTTGCGCAGGGTGGTTGCCTTGACGGCGGTCGGGCTCATGGCGTTCAGACTAGGGCTTTCCCGGGTATCCGCATGCCGGTTGCCGCGAAGCCTGCGCGGCGCCGGTGCGGCTGGGTAAAGTCGGCCGGATCGGCGGGTGAGCCGGGTCACCCTGGTGGGAACCGGTGCGACCTGGCTCACGAAAACCCCGGTGTGACGAGCGGAAACCGCGTGCTTTTGACGTTCTCCACAAGGTATTGCCCCCGGCATGCGCCGGGTACGACATTTCGATACCGGCCGGTACGGGGAAGAGTGTGCAGTTAGGTGCAGGGCGGCGATCCGTGACCGGGAGCGTCGCCCTGCGGTATGTCCGAATGTGGGAGGCTCAGTCGGTGTTCACTCGTGTCGCCATCGTCAACCGTGGAGAGGCCGCGATGCGGCTCATCCACGCCGCCCGGGAGCTCTCCGCGGAGACCGGGGAGCTGATCGAGACCGTCGCGCTCTACACCGACGCCGATCGCACCGCCACCTTCGTGCGGGAGGCGGACCTGACCTATGACCTCGGCCCGGCCTCGGCCCGCCCGTACCTCGACCTCGGGGTGCTGGAGCGCGCGCTGATCGAGACCGGCGCCGACGCGGCGTGGGTCGGCTGGGGATTCGTCGCCGAAGACCCGGCGTTCGCCGAACTCTGCGACAAACTGGGCGTGACGTTCGTCGGCCCGAGCGCCGAGGCGATGCGCAAGCTGGGCGACAAGATCGGCGCGAAGCTGCTCGCCGAGGAGGTCGGCGTCCCGGTCGCACCCTGGAGCCGGGGTGCGGTCGCGGACCTGCCGTCGGCCATCAGGGCGGCCGACGAGATCGGCTACCCGCTGATGCTCAAGGCGACCGCGGGGGGTGGCGGGCGCGGGATCCGCGTGGTCACCAGCGCCGAGGACCTCACCGACGCCTACGAGCGCACCAGCCTCGAGGCCGAGCGCGCGTTCGGCAGCGGCGTCGTGTTCCTGGAGCGCCTGGTCACCGGCGCCCGCCACGTCGAGGTGCAGGTCATCGCCGACGGCCAGGGCACCGCGTGGGCGCTCGGCGTCCGCGACTGCTCCGTGCAGCGGCGCAACCAGAAGATCATCGAGGAGTCGTCCTCGGTGGTGCTCAGCCCCGAGCAGAACGCCGAGCTCAAGGCCTCGGCCGAGCGGCTCGCGCTGGCCGTGGACTACAGCGGCGCGGGCACCGTCGAGTTCCTCTACCACCCCGGCGACAAGCTGTTCGCGTTCCTCGAGGTGAACACCCGCCTGCAGGTGGAGCACTCGATCACCGAGCTCACCACCGGGATCGACCTGGTCAAGGCCCAGCTGCACGTCGCCGCGGGCGGCAAGCTCGAAGGCCTCCAGCCCGCCGAGTCCGGCCACGCGATCGAAGCCAGGCTCAACGCCGAAGACCCCGACCGCGACTTCGCCCCGTCCCCCGGCCGCATCGCGCGCCTCATGCTGCCCGCGGGCCCGGGTATCCGGGTCGACACCGGCGTCAGCGAGGGCGACACCATCCCCGCCGACTTCGACTCGATGATCGCGAAGATCATCGCGTACGGCCGCACCCGTGCCGAGGCGCTCGGCAAGCTGCGCCGCGCGATGGCGCAGACCACGGTCATCATCGAAGGCGGCGCGACCAACAAGAGCTTCGTGCTCGACCTGCTCGACCAGCCCGAGGTCATCGACGGCTCCGCCGACACCGGCTGGATCGACCGCGTCCGCGCCGAGGGCAGGCTCGTCACGCACCGCCACTCCGCGATCGCGCTCGCCGCGGCCGCCATCGAGGCCTACGAGGACGAGGAAGGGGTCGAGCGGCAGCGGCTGCTCTCCACCTCGCACGGCGGCCGTCCGCAGGTCCAGCACGAGAGCGGCCGCCCGCTGGAGCTCAAGCTCCGCGGCGCGGGCTACAAGGTCAGCGTGGCCAGGATCGGGCAGCGCCGGTTCCGCGTCGGGATCGCCGGCGCGAACGGCGGCGAGGTCCACCCGGCCGACGTCGAGCTCGACCGGTTCGACCGGCACACCGGGCAGATGACGGTCAACGGGACCCGGTTCCGGCTGGTCACCGGCACGCACGGGCCGATCCACCTGATCGAGGTCGACAGCGTCGCGCACCGGGTCAGCCGGGACGAGGGCGGCGTCGTCCGCTCCCCCGCTCCCGCGCTCGTGGTCGCCACCCCGCTCACCGTCGGCGACGAGGTCGAGGCCGGTGCCCCGATCCTCGTGCTGGAGAGCATGAAGATGGAGACCGTGCTGCGCGCGCCGTTCCGCGCCCGGCTCAAGGAAAGCTCCATCTCCGTCGGCAGCCAGGTCGAGACCGGCGCCCCGCTGATGCGGCTCGAGCCGCTCAGCGACGAAGCCGAAGAAGCGGGTGCCGCCGAGGCCTCGAACGAGGTCGAGCTGGACATCCCGGCCGAGCCCGAGGGCACCTCGGCCGAGCACCGGGCGGAGCGCGGGCTGCAGGACCTCCGCAGCCTCCTGCTCGGCTTCGACGTCGACCCGCACGACGAGGGCCGCACCCTGAGCAGCTACCTCGCCGCCCGCGAGGAACTGGCCGAGGAAGGCCGACGGCCGCTGGCCGGGGAGATCGAGCTGCTCGGCCTGTTCGCCGATCTGTCCGAGCTGACCCGCAACGTCCCGGCGGGCGACGAGGCCCGGCCGGACAGCCGGGTGCACAGCCCGCGCGAGTACTTCCACACCTACCTGCAGAGCCTCGACGTCGATCGCGCCGGGCTGTCCGAGACGTTCCAGACCAGGCTCGAGCGCGTCCTGAGCCACTACGGCGTCAACGACCTGGAGCGCACGCCGGAGCTGGAAGCCGCGCTGTTCCGGATCTTCCTCGCCCAGCAGCGGGCGAGCGCGGACGTCGCGGTCGTCGGCGCGCTGCTGCGCCAATGGCTGACCGAGCTGCCGCCGGGCGAAGCGCTGCACGAGACAGCGGGCCTGGCGCTGGAGCACCTGGTCGCCGCCACCCAGCTGCGGTTCCCGAGCATCGGCGACCTCGCGCGCGGCGTGGTGTTCCGCTGGTTCGCCCAGCCGCTGCTGCGGCGCAAGCGCGCCGAGGTCTACGCCGACGTCCGCGAGCACCTGCGCCACCTCGACCGGCAGCCGGACTCCCCGGACCGCGCCGAGCGGATCGCCGCCATGGTGGCCAGTTCCGAGCCGCTGGTCCGGGTGCTCGGGCAGCGGATCGGCCGTCCCGGCACCGACCAGGCCCCGCTGCTGGAGGTGCTCAGCCGCCGTTACTACAGCAACCGGGCGCTCGAGGACATCCGCACCCGCACGGTCGCGGACTGCACGTTCGTCACCGCTTCGCACCACAGCACCGACGGCGAGGACTCCCTGGTGGTCACCACCGCCGTGGAGTTCCCCGCGCTGGCGCACGCGGTCAGGGCGGTCGGCGAGCTGGCGGGCGAGCTGGGTCCCCAGGACTCGCTGGTGGCCGACCTCTACCTGATCTGGCGCGACCAGCCCGCCGACGCCGAAACGATGTCGGCCGCGCTGCACGAGGTGCTGGCGGCGCAGGCGCTGCCCGCGCAGGTCCGCCGGATCACCACCACCGTGGCCGGCCGGGGCGGTGAGGTGATGCACCACCACTTCACCTTCTCCCCCGCCGCCGACGGCGCGGGCGGGTTCGCCGAGAACCGCGTCATCCGCGGCCTGCACCCGCTCATCGCCCAGCGCATGCAGCTGGAGCGGCTGCGCGACTTCGACCTCACCCGGCTGCCTTCCGGCGACGAGGAGGTGTACCTGTTCAAGTGCGTCGCGCGCGAGAACCTGTCCGACGAGCGGCTCGTGGCGATGGCGCAGGTCCGCGACCTCACGGCGTTGCGGGAGACCGACGGCAGGCTCGTCTCGCTGCCCGCGGCCGAGGGCACCTTCGCCGGGTGCCTGGACGCGATCCGCACGGTGCAGGCACAGCGACCGGCCAAAAAGCGGTTCGACACCAACCGGATCGTCATCTACGTGTGGCCGCCGAGCGAGCTGACCGCGGCCGAGCTGAACACCGTCGCGCAGCGCGTGCAGCCGACGACGGCGGGCGCCGGGCTGGAGGAGGTCCAGTTCCTCGGGCGCAGGCGGGACGCGGCGACCGGTGAGCTGACCGAGGTCGCGGTCCGGATGCGCGGCACCCACCTGGTGGTCGAACCCCCGGCCACCGACGTGATCAAGCCGCTGGACGGTTACCGCCAGAAGGTGCTCAGCGCGGCGCGCCGGGGCACGACCTATCCCTACGAGCTCACCGGCATGCTGTCGGGCACGGGCGGTTCGTTCGCGGAGCACGACCTCGACGAGTCCGGCGTGCTCGTCCCGGTCGATCGGCCCCATGGCAAGAACACGGCCGCGCTCGTGGCCGGGGTCGCCACGACGCCGACCACCCGCTACCCCGAAGGCGTCACCCGGGTGGTGCTGCTCGGTGACCCGACGAAGTCGCTCGGCTCGCTGTCCGAGCCGGAGTGCGCGCGGGTGATCGCGGCGCTGGACCTCGCCGAGTCGATGCGGGTCCCGCTGGAGTGGTACGCGCTTTCGGCGGGCGCCAAGATCTCCATGGAGTCCGGCACGGAGAACATGGACTGGGTCGCGAAGGCGCTCAAGCGCATCGTGACCTTCACCCAGGACGGCGGCGAGATCAACATCGTGATCGCCGGGATCACCGTCGGCGCCCAGCCGTACTGGAACGCCGAGGCCACGATGCTGATGCACACCAAGGGCATCCTGGTGATGACCCCGGACTCGGCGATGGTGCTGACCGGCAAGCAGTCCCTCGACTTCTCCGGCGGTGTCTCGGCGGAGGACAACTTCGGCATCGGCGGCTACGACCGGGTGATGGGCCCGAACGGGCAGGCGCAGTACTGGGCGCCGAACCTCACCAAGGCGTGGAAGGTGCTGATGTCGCACTACGACCACGCCTACATCGCCCCCGGGGAGACCACGCCGCGCCGCGCGAAGACCACCGACCCGCTCGACCGGGACATCTCGGGGTTCCCGCACGCCGTGGTGGACAGCGAGTTCACCACGGTCGGGCAGATCTTCTCGGCCGAGCACAACCCCGACCGCAAGAAGCCGTTCGACATCCGCACGGTGATGCGCGCGATCGCCGACCAGGATCACCCGGTGCTGGAACGCTGGGCTGGCATGGCCGACGCGGAGACGGCCGCGGTGCAGGACGTGCACCTCGGCGGTTTCCCGGTGTGCCTGCTGGGCATCGAGTCGCGGTCGGTGCCGCGCCGCGGCTTCCCGCCGGCGGACGGCCCGGACACCTACACCGCGGGCACGCTGTTCCCGCGGTCGTCGAAGAAGGCGGCGCGGGCGATCAACGCGGCCAGCGGCAACCGGCCGCTGGTGGTGCTGGCGAACCTGTCCGGGTTCGACGGCTCGCCGGAGTCGATGCGCAAGCTGCAGCTGGAGTACGGCGCCGAGATCGGCCGGGCCATCGTCAACTTCGAGGGCCCGATCGTGTTCTGCGTGATCTCCCGCTACCACGGCGGCGCGTTCGTGGTGTTCTCGAAGGCGCTCAACCCGAACATGACGGTGCTCGCGCTGGAAGGCTCGTTCGCCTCGGTGCTCGGTGGCGCCCCGGCGGCGGCGGTGGTCTTCGTCGGCGACGTCAACCAGCGCACGGCGAACGACCCGGCGGTGCGGGAGCTGCAGAGCCGGGTCGCCGAGGCGAGTGGGGCGGAGCGCGCCGAGCTCAGCGCTGAGCTGACCGAGCTGCGGTCCTCGGTCCGGACGGTGAAGCTCGGCGAGGTCGCCGCGGAGTTCGACCGCGTGCACAGCATCGAGCGGGCCGTCGAGGTCGGCTCGGTGGACGCCATCGTGAAGGCCGGTGAGCTGCGGCCGCGGATCATCGACGCGATCGAAAACGGCATGCGGGGCCGGTAGGCCCAGTTGCCCCTGAAGGCCACCATGACGGCGTTAAACGCCGTCATGGTGGCCTTCAGGGGCGTTAAGTGGCCTTTCCCACGGCCAGCCGCTGCAGCTCGGGCAGGCTGCGCACGATCAGGCGTTGCCTTCCCGTGCTCAGCACGCCCTCCGCGCGCAACGTCCGCAGGGTCCGGCCGACGGCCTCCCGCGACGCCGAGGCCAGCCCGGCGAGGTCGCGCTGGCTGATCCGCAGGGCGATCAGGGTGCCGTCGGGCACCGCGACGCCGTAGCGCTCGGCGAGGTCGAGCAGCAGGGCGGCGATGCGCTCGGCGGCCGTGCTGTCACCGAACTCGGTGCGGCGCGCGTTGGCGTGGCGCAGGCGGGCCGCGACGATCCGCAGCAGCGCCGCCGAGACCGCCGGGTACTCCTGCAGCACCCCGGCGAACGCGCCCGACGAGAGCCACAGCGCGGTGACCGGCTCGACCGCGACCACCGTGGCCGACCGGTCGCGGCCGTCCATCGCGGCCATCTCTCCGACGATGTCGCCAGGGTCGCGCACGGCCAGCACGGCGTCGTAGCCCCCCGCCGACACCGCGGTGATCTTGACCCGACCCGCCATCAGGATCAGCACCCAGTTCGACCGGTCCCCCTCGCGGATGATCACCGCCCCCGCCGCGAACCGCCGGACCTCGGCGGCCGCGCGGACCGCCTGGCGCTCGGTCTCGCCCAGCAGCTCCCACAGCCGGCCGGGTCCCTCGGCGGGCAGCGCATCCGGTCGCGTCATGGCACCATCCTCCCCTGGCGGGCCGACGCTGTGACGGCAGGCACGCCGACGTTGCTCGACATAGTAGGACTTCCTACTTTATGGTTTCCCGAGAACCACGGGTGCGGGCAAGTCCGGCGAGCTCCCCGAGGGCACCGACGAGATCATGCGGGTCATCGTGTCCCGCCCGACGCTGGGAGCGGCATGATCACCGACGTGCGCACCACCGTCCACAACGGACTGGGGCGGATCACCCTCGACCGGCCACGGGCGATCAACGCGCTCAACCACGACATGGTGCGGGCCATCGCGGCCGCGCTCGACTCGTGGGAGCACGCCGACAGCGTCCGCGCCGTGGTGCTCGACGGCGAAGGGGAACGCGGGCTCTGCGCGGGCGGCGACATCCGCTCGATCCACGCCGACGCGCGCTCCGGCGGCACGGACTCACTGGCCTTCTGCGCCGACGAGTACCGGCTCAACGCCCGGATCGCGAGCTACCCCAAGCCCTACGTCGCCCTGTGGACTCGCCGACCACTTCGTTTCGAGCGACCGCCTCGGCGAGCTGGTCGACGCGCTGAGCGAGGGTGACCCGGCCGGAGTCATGCGCTCGTTCGCGGAACCGGCATCGGAGAGCGACCTCGCACGGCAGCGGACCTGGATCGACGCGTGCTACTCGGCGCCGGGCGTCGAGGAGATCCTCGTCCGGCTCCGGCAGCACGACGAGGCGGCCTCGTCGGCGGCCAAGGAGATCGAGGGCAAGTCGCCGACGGCACTCAAGGTCACCTTGCGCGCGCTGCGCTCGGCCGCCGAACTGCCCGACCTGGAAACCGTGCTGGCACAGGAGTTCCGCGTCTCGACAGCGGCTCTGCACATCCCTGACTTCGCCGAGGGGATCCGCGCGCGGATCATCGACAAGGACCGCACTCCGGCCTGGTCGCCCGCCACGCTGGCCGAGGTGACCGACGAACGCGTCGAGAGCTTCTTCGCGCCGCTCGGCGCCGAAGAGTGGACGGCGACCCGATCGGCGACGACATCGGGCCGCTGACTGCCCCGTGCCGTTCACCGGCGGGCTGATGGTGCGGGACCTCGGACTCGCCCGGTCGGGCGCCGGCGCCCATGATGGGCAGACCGTCACGGCCGTCCGGGACGGCGTACTGACCGCCCGGCACGAAGAAGGAGCCGCATGACCGACTACGAGACGATCATCGTCGACCGCCCGGCCGAGGGCGTCGCCCTGATCACGCTCAACCGGCCGAAGGCGCTCAACGCGCTCAACGCGCAGGTCATGAGCGAGGTCACCACCGCGGCGGCCGAGCTCGACCGCGACCGGGAGATCGGCGCGATCGTGCTCACCGGTTCCGCGAAGGCCTTCGCGGCCGGAGCGGCCATCAAGGAGATGCAGCCGCAGAGCTTCAGCGAGGTCTACGCCGCCGATTGGTTCGCCGGCTGGGACGCGCTCACCAGGGTGCGCAAGCCACTGATCGCGGCGGTCGCGGGCTACGCGCTCGGCGGCGGCTGTGAGCTGGCGATGATGTGCGACATCCTGCTCGCCGCCGACACCGCGAAGTTCGGCCAGCCGGAGATCACCCTCGGCGTCATCCCCGGGATGGGCGGCTCGCAGCGGCTGACCAGGGCCGTCGGCAAGGCCAAGGCGATGGAACTGTGCCTGACCGGGCGGATGATGGACGCCGAGGAGGCCGAGCGCGCCGGACTCGTGTCCCGCATCGTCGCGGCCGACGACCTGGTGGCCGAGGCGCTCAAGGTCGCGGGCAAGATCGCGAAAATGTCCACCCCGGCCGCGATGATGGTCAAGGAGGCGGTCGGCCGGGCGTTCGAGACCGGGCTGACCGAGGGCATCCTGTTCGAGCGGCGCGTCTTCCACAGCACCTTCGCCACGCTCGACCAGAAGGAGGGCATGGCGGCCTTCGCCGAGAAGCGCGCACCGGACTTCCAAAACCGCTGAGCGACACCGCGACCGGGCTCTCGTGAAGGTTTCTGGGGGTACTCGCCGGGAGCGGCGCTCTGCTTCGCCGCCCCCGGCGAGTACGCCCGGCCGACGCACCGGCGGGCCCGTCGTGGTCGTGCGCTGGGCGCACCCTGGTGGACGTCCGGCGAGTTCCCTCTGCTCACCGGGCTCCCCGGCCGGATCGGCCTGCCCGCCGTCCGTGCCGTGGCCACTGGGGTACTTCGACTGTCCCGCCCGGTTCGACCGCCCCGGGGCCGCGCGAGGAAAGCGCGGCCCGGAGTCTTCGTGCGGGTGGTGCGTTGATGGGCCCAGTGAAAGCCCGCAGGATCTGTTCCTGTTGGGGCGTCGGGCTTTCACTGGGCGAGGGCCCGGTGGGAGGGGGGTGAGCTCCCACCGGGCCGGGACCCGGGCGGCCGGAGTCAGTAGCCGCCCGAGCCGTATCCTCCCGAGCTGTCGGACGGCGCCGCACTGGACGACGGCACTTCCGACGGACTGGAGGATGTCTCGGGGGCGGCCGGCTTCTTGTCCGCGGCCACCTTGCAGCCGTTCGGCTCGACCGCGTACCACGTGGTGCCCACGCCGTGGCCCTTGGCCTCGCCCGCCGCGGTGTCCTTCGAGTACCGGTACACCGGCCAGCCGCCGACGGTGACCTGCTCGGTGCCGTCGGTCCTGGTCACCTTGGCGACCAGCGCCGGGTCGATGCCGCTCAGCTTCGGGTCGCCCTTGGCCAGCAGCGGCGGCCAGGTCTTCGCGCAGTCACCGTCGCAAGTGGACTTCGAGGGCTTCTTCGAGTCCTTGGTGAACAGGTACAGCGTCTTGCCGTCCTGATCGGTCATCACCTGGCCGAGGCCGTCGACGTCGGCCGCGGACAGCGCGGTCCCCGCCTCCGCGGCCTTCGCGCCGGTCGGGGTGACCGCGGCCCAGTTGCCGTCGACGCCCTGGCCCTGCGCCTTGCCGGGGCCGTTGTCCTTGGCGAACCGGTAGACCGGCCAGCCGCTGACGGTGACCTGTTTCTTGCCGTCCGCGCGGGTGACCGAGCCGACGAGGTTCTGGTCCACGCCGGAGACGTCGACCCGGCCCTCGGCCAGCAGCGGCGGCCACGCGGTGGCGCAGGCGTTGTCGCAGTTGGACTTCGGCGGCTTGGCCGTGTCCTTGCCATAGCGGTAAAGTGTCATGCCGTTCTGGTCGGCGAGCACCTGGCCGAGGCTTTCGACCTCGGTCGCGGCCAGTTTCACCACCTCGGTGGCCGGCTGCTGCTGGGCTTGCTGCTGCACCGCCACGGGCGTGACATAGCCCGGGTTGTCACTCGCGCTGTCGGTGCCGAGGCCGCACGAGCTGAGCAGGCCGAGGCCCGGCACGGCGAGCAGCACCGGCAGGACGATCTTGATCCGGGACATCAGGGTTCTCCTACGAATTCGGGGGGAAGAGCACCGGTTCCTGACTACGGAAGCGGCCTCACTCCTGGCATTTCTTGTTGTTGTTGACGCAGTTGACCAGCCGGTTCATGATCGACTGCGACATCACGTTCGCGAAGTCGTCGTGATCGGAGAACGGGTTGTGGCTCTCCTCCGGGAAGGAGTCCACTTTGTACTGACGGGCCACCTGGATGTTGTGCGGGATGTTGTAGGTGAGGGAGATCTGCAGCTCCGGCACCGCGCGGAAGCCCTGCTTGCACTTGCCACCGGCGTCCGGGAAGACGATGTGGGTGCGGTGGTTGGCGCTGTCGGTGTTCTTGCCGTCCCAGCAGCTCGGGAAGGTGTGGATCCGCTTGACGTTGCTGCCGTCGGGGCAGATCGGGTACTTCTGGGTGAGCCGGTCCTCGAACCCGCTGCAGGTCCAGCTGGGCCGGGCGTTCGCCGGGCCGTTGGTGGTCACCTTCGCGTCCCCGTAAAGGATGCGGAGGAACTTCGGCATCGCGCTGACCTTGCCCGCGGCGCTGCCCTTGAAGGTGAGCCGCGCGCTCACCGGCTCCTGGATCTCGCCGTCGTTGCCCGCCAGCTCGTTGTTCTGGTTGACACCCCCAGCTTCGCCGTGTCCTTGGCCGGATCGCTGTTCTGGGCACCGTTGTCGATGCCCGCGGCGCCCGGGTCCTTCACCGCGCAGGTGGCGAGCTGCTGGGCGTCGTCGGTGTTCACAGCGTCGGCGTTCCCGGCGTCGGCGCCGTTCTGGGCCATCGCGGCGTTGATCTTGTCGATCGACCGGGACCGCTTGTCCTTCAACGGTTTGAGCACCTGGTCGGCGGACTTTCCCTGATCGGCCGCGAGCTGCTCGTCCGCGTCGGCGGCCTGCTGGTCCATCGCATCGAGCTCGGCGTTCACCGCGTCCATGGACCCGTCGGGCACCTCCGGGAGCGCGCTGGCGACATCCGGGCAGTCCACCCGGGGCGCGGCGGCGTCCTTGGCCGCCTGGACGCGTTCGGCGTCGGGGGCAACCCCCTTGGGGTTGGCCGCCGCCTTTTCCGCTTCACCGGTGTCGATGCGGACCACCGGCCAGAAATAGGCGGACTGGTCACCGTTCTTACAGGTGGTGCCCGCCTGCAGCAGGCTCTTGTTGTTCGATTCCGCGTTGGTCGAGAGGTTGCCGACATAGTCGTGCAGGTGCTGGGCGCCGTTCTTGATCCCGGGCTGGGCGATGAAGTTGTCCGGGTTGAAGTGCCCGTTCTGATTGGTGCCGCAGTTGACGGTGAACGTCCCGGTGGACGCGTTTCCCTTGTTGTTCGGCGGCTTCACGTTCGGCTGGACCGTCTTGATGTCGACGAACAGCGCCTTGTTCACCTCGTCGGCACCGGCCTGGCCGGGCTCACCGGCCGTGGTGGACACCACGATGGCGCCGACGGCGATGGTCAGTCCGAGGACGCCGGTCGCGATGGTCGTTCTACGGGCGACTCGATGCCGCCCTTGATTCGAAGCCATTGATAACTCACCTCGTTCGCCTTCTGGGCAGGCGAAAGAACACGTCCGCCCAGGTTCGAGCCACGAATGGTCACTGCGGGATTCGAGGCGCCCGGTGGGTTTCGGGCCCGGGTGCGCCTGCCGAGGAGATCCGGCATGGGGGAATACGGACGCGGCGGGGGTACCGGTTCAAAACGCGACCTGGCCGTTATTGTTCCGTTATAAACGGAAAGGGTCAGTGGACGACCGTGGCGAGCAAGGTGCCGCCGTCGGACCACACCTCGAAGCGCGCGATGTCCTCGGGCTTCAGCGCGGTACCACCGAAAACACGCAGCGGTTCCGGGGACCCCGGCACGCCGTAACCGCGGCCGGGAACGGCCCAGCCGGTGACCGTCCGCGACTCGCCGGCCCGGGACACCGCGATGAGCTGACAGTTCATCGGCCCGACGATCCCGCGCAGTTCGACGTCGACCGCGCTGCCCCACTCCCGGGGCTGCACGGTCACCTGGACACCAACCGCGCTGCCGGCCTCGGACCAGCCGAACGAGCCACCGGGACCGGCCGCGCCCAGACTCGGCGTCGGGGCGGCGGCGGGGGACGAAGACGGTGGGGGCAGCGGGATCGACGTCGGGGCCACCACCGGCAGCGCCGCGCTGACCGGCGGCGAATCGCCGGAGGAGACGAACGCCATCGTCAGCAGCGGGCCGGCGATGATGGCCGCGGCGGCCGCCGCGGCGGTCAGGATCGCGTTGCGCCGACGGCGACGGCGTTTCGCCGCCGCCACCTCCAGCAGCCCGCTCACCACCTGGGGACCGGGTTCGGGGACCGGGGGCGCCGGCCAGCTCCGCTTGACCAGCTGCAGGATGTCGGGCAGCGGGTACAGCTCCAGCATGTCGAGCTGGCAGTGCGGGCAGTCCAGCAGATGGGTCTCGAACTGGTCGACGTCGGCGGGATCGAGCACACCGAGGAGGTAGGCGGCGAAATCGGTATGGCTCGCGCCAGCCACCTCAGGTCACCCCCGATCCTGCAAGGCCCGCCGCAGCGCTCGCACGGCGTGGTGAATTCGCGACTTGACCGTACCCGGCGGGACGCCGAGCGTCGCGGCGACTTCGTTCACGGTTCTATCACGCAGGTAGGTCTGCTGGACAGCCTCGCGTTGTTCGGGGGAAAGGTTGCGAAGCGCGTCATAGACCACCATCGCGGCCAAGGTGCGTTCGGACTCGTCGGCCACGCCGATCGAGTCGGCGTCCGCCTCCTCGACCTCCTGCGGGCGGGCACTGCGGCTACGCCAGCCGTCGATGACGATGCGGCGGGCCACCGTGAACAGCCACGCCCGCAGCATCTCGGGCTTGCGGTCGAGCTTGTCCGCGTTGCGCCAGGCCTTGATCAGCGTTTCCTGGACGACGTCCTCGGCCCACTGCCGGTCGTGGCCGGTCAGTTTGAGCACGAAGGCCATCAACTGGGTGCCGAACTCCTGGTACAACGCCACAGCCAGATCGTCATGCCCGCCCTGATCGGCGTCATGATCGACAATTCGCAAAGTCCGGCTGTGGCGTCCCACGGACGACATCCTTGTGGGTGACGGGCCTTTTCGTCCAGTACCAAAATCATTTGGCTTCCCGGAAAAGTTTTTTGAACCGTGATGCTCTCGTGTCCGTATCCCCTACCGAAGACCCCCGACAGCGTTGTCCCCGCAACGCGCTGATATCCACCAAGGATGAGACTGTCCACAGTGGATTTTTCGCGCCCGTTTACCGTTGCCTCCCAGCTACGGCGTTCTCCCCTGCCCACTGACAGGAGGAAGTCGTGAACTCCGTCTCACGCACAGTAATCCCTTTCGCCACGTGTTTCGCCGCGCTCGCACTGGTCGCGGGTTGTGACAGTTCAGGCTCGTCCGCCACGCCGGCGGCCGGGTATTCCGCCGGTACCGGTTCCGGCGCACAGGCCACGGCGGGAATGCCGGGCATGGGCACCGTCCCCGGGCCACCCGCACTGCGCGCGGCGCGTCCCTTCGACGTCGGCGCGATGGTCGTCGACGGTCAGGGATTCTCGCTCTACCGCTATGACAAGGACAGTGCGAGCCCGCCGAGGTCGGCCTGCGAGGACAGCTGCGCCCAGGTGTGGACGCCGGTCCGGTCCGCCGAGAACCTCGAGGTGACGGGCATCGACAAGGCGCTCGTCGGCCAGGTGACCCGGACCGACGGCAGTGACCAGCTCACCCTGGCCGGCTGGCCGCTCTACCGCTACACCAAGGACCAAATGCCCGGGGAGACCGCGGGCCAGGGCGTCGGCGACGCCTGGTTCCCGCTCACCCCGGACGGCGGCAAGATCCGGGCCACCGGCACCGCGTGGCAGGCCAATGCACTCGGAATCTGAGAGATCCCCCATGCGTCTGCCCTCTTTCGTGCTCGTCGTGCTCCTGCTGGCCCTGAGTGTGCTGACCCAGTTGGCCGCCACCGGGAACGCCCGTGCGGCCCAGCCGCTCACCACGACCGACCAGACCCTGCTCACCAAGGTCCGCCAGGCCGGGCTCTGGGAGATGCCCGCCGGCCGGTGGGCCGAGACCCGCGGGGCCAGCCCCCGGGTCAAAGAGGTCGGCATGATGCTGATGATCGACCACGGCAGGCTCGACACGGCGACCCGCGCGCTGGCGGCCGAACTCACCGTCGCGCTGCCCGCTCAGCCCACCGCGGAACAGCAGGGCTGGCTGAACGAGATGAACGCCGCCAAGACCCCGGCGGAGTTCGACCAGATCTTCGTCAACCGGCTGCGCGCCGCCCACGGCACCGTGTTCTCGGTCATCTCCGCGGTGCGCGCCGCGACCCGCAACGACAAGATCCGGGAGTTCGCGACCACGGCCAACCAGGCCGTGCTCCGGCACATCAGCCTGCTGGAGAGCACCGGCCTTGTCGACTACGGCAGGCTCCCCGACGCCGTCCTGCCCGCTGCCACCACCACCCCGTTGGCCAGCGCGGCACTCGACATCCAGGCCACCGACATCCTCACCGGGGTCGTGCTGGCCGTCGTACTGGGCGGCACCACCGTGTTCGGGCTGCGGCTCATCCGCGGCTCACGGCGGAGGGCCGCCGCGCGGGCGGGCAAGACGGAGTTCGACCCCCCACTCACCGCCGCTACCTCCACGGGAGACGTTCATGGTTGAGGGCTGGTCCCAGATGGTGATCACCGTCGCCCAGGCGGTGCCCGCCGATGTGGGAGTCCGGGGCATCGCCGCGTTCTCCGCCCGGCTCGCCTACGCCTTCATGTGCCTCACGCTCTGCTGGGGCGTGCTCACCGCCACCGGCTGGGTCCGCTCGATCACCGGGCGCAAGGCGCTGCGCAGCGGGCACCTGGCACTGGCCACGCTCACCCTGGCGTTCGGCATCGTGCACGCGATCTGCTTCCTGTTCCTGGCCACTCCCCTGTTCGCGCCGGTACAGCTGGTGATCCCGCTGCTGCCGGGCACGCTGGCCAGGCACACGTTCGGGATCCTCGGCCTGGAGCTGATGCTGTCGATCGCGCTGACCGCCGGGCTGCAGCGCTGGACCTCGTACCGGCGCTGGCTGTGGCTGCACCGGCTCGCCTACCCGGCGGTCGCGCTCACCGCGTTGCACTCGCTGTTCGGGGCCATCGCGAACGGGCATCTCGCGCTGGTCTGGCTGGGCGGGATCACCCTGCTGATACCCACGCTCACCCTGGCCGTGCTGCGATTCCTGCCGGCCAGGACCCTGGAACGCATCGGTCTGGTCGAGGAGGTGGTCGCATGAGGACGCGCGGCACGAGGGCGGGAGAACAGTCATGAAGCTCGGCAGGCAACGCGAAGGCATCCGCGTCAGCGTGGACAACGACCGCTGCGAGTTATACGGAATCTGCGCCTGGGAGGCACCCGACGTGTTCGAACTGGGCCGTGACGGCAGGCTGCGCTTCCGGCGCGCCATCGACACCGGGGACCTGGAGCAGACCGCCGCGGCGGCCCGGCTCTGCCCGACGCAGGCCGTCGTGATCAGAGGTGGCCTCGATGAGTGACGGCGACCGGATCGTGATCGTGGGGGCGGGCGTGGCCGGCCTCCGCGCGGCCGAACGGCTGCGCGAGCTCGGGTTCGACGGCGAGGTGATGATCGTCGGCGACGAGGCGCGGCGCCCCTACCACCGGCCGATGGTGTCGAAGCAGCTGGTCTACGGCGCGGCCAGGGCCTCGGACGTGACGCTGAAGTCCCACGGCGAGCTCGACGTGCGCTGGCGCCTCGGCACCAGGGCCACCCGGCTCGACACCCACGAGCGGGTCGTGCACCTGCCCGGCGGCGAGTCGCTCTGGTACGACGGGCTGATCGTCGCCACCGGTGTCGTGCCCCGGCACCTGCCCGGCTCGCCGCGCCACGATCCCCGCGTCCGGGTGATGCGGACGGTCGACGACGCGATCGCCGTGCGCCGTGCGCTGGCCGCGAGCGCCAAGCCGGTCGTGGTGATCGGCAGCGGGCTGATCGGCTGCGAGTTCGCCGCGAGCATGCGCCACCTGGGCCGGGACGTCACGCTGGTCGGGCACGCCGCGGCGCCGCTCAACCGGTTCGGCGAGCGGATCTCGGGCGCGGTGACCAAACTGCACCACGAGCACCGGGCGAAGCTCGCGATGAACACGAAGGTGCGGCACTGGATCAGCACCAAGGAGACGTTCGGGCTGCACCTGACGAACAACCAGCTGCTGGTGGCGAGCTGCGTGCTCCTCTCGATCGGCAGTGTGCCCGCGGTGGACTGGATGCGCGGTTCCGGCCTCGACCTCGAGGACGGCGTGCTGTGCGAGGCGAACCTGTTCGCCACCGGCGCCGACGACGTCGTCGTGGCCGGGGACATGGCCCGCTGGCCGAACCTGCGCTTCGACGAGGTGCCCCGGCGCGTCGAGCACTGGATGAACGCCGTCGAAAGCGCGCGGCACGCGGCCGAAAGCCTGCTGGCCGGGCGTGGGCAGGCGCAGCCGTTCACCCCGCTGCCCCGCGCGTGGTCGAGCCTGTACGACGTCCGGCTGCAGATGATCGGGCTGCCCTCGCTCGGCGACGACACGGTGCAGCTCGCCGACGGCGTGACGGGGTTCGTCCAGGCGGGCAGGCTGGTCGGCGCCTGCGGCTGGGACCGGCCGCAGGCGATGCTGCACTGGATGGCCGAGCTCGACCGGCGGCTCCCGGCACCCGTGCCGGCCCCGGTCACGGAGCCCGTCGCGGTGTCCACCGTCGAGGAACCGGACTGGGCCAGTGCGATGACCGACCCGGTCTGGGCACGGCAGGCGGCCGAGAAGGCCACCCTCTGATCCGCTCCCGCGGCGGTCGCCGTCCACTGTGGATGGACGGCGGCTGTCGCGGGACCGGCGGTGCCACCGTGCACCGTGGACGAGCACCACTTGGTGCGTAAGCATTTCTGACACGAACGGGTGACTCCGCGGGGTGACTTCCGGCCGCCTAGCGCGTGTCGAGCATCTTGCGGAGCAGGCGGTTGAGCTGGTCCTGCTCCGGTTCGGTGAGGTTGACCAGCGTCGCGCGGTGGGCCTCCACATGCCCGGGTTTGGCGTCCTGGAACGCCCGGCGCCCGGTGGGGGTGATCTCGACGAGCTTGCGGCGGCGGTCCGCCGGATCCTCGGTCGCGTGCACGAAACCGAGCTTGACCAGGCGATCGACCAGATAACTGCAGCTGGCCTTGTCCAGCACCGCACGCTCGGAGATGTCGTGCTGGTCGAGCGGCTCACCCGGCGTCAGCAGGCTGAGCACGACGAACTGGGGCGAGGTCATGCCGTTGGCCACCGACGTGGACCAGCGCGCACGCCACTGCTGTGTCGCCTTGCGCAGCAGATTCCCGGTCGAGGTCAGCACTTCGGACGCCATGCCCGTCAGCATAGGCAAGGGGCCGCGTGGGCCGTGTCAGAGGCGGGACAACAGCCTGTCCCGCGCGGTCTCCAGATGTCCGGTCATCGCGTTCTTCGTAGCTTCGGGCCGGCCGGCGACCATCGCGTCGATGAGGTGCCGGTGTTCGGCGATGGCCTGCACGCCGAACGGCTGGTGGTACGACAGCTGGAAGAAGTGCAGATGGCAGTGGGTGCGGGTGAAAGCCCGCTCCACGGCGAGGTTCCCGGCGATGCGCAGGATCAGCTCGTGCAGCCGCGCGGCGGGAGCCTGCTGACCAGTCCCTCGGATTCCAGGCGGGCCAACGCCTCCCGCACGGGCGTCGCCGAAACGACCAGCTCGCGGGCGATCTCGTCGATGTTGACCCTGGCGCCCGGCGCGCACTGACATATGATGGGTGATATTCCTGCTCATCCGGCACGGCGGAACTCCAGCAGGAGCGCCTGTTCCGGTTGCAGGTTCGGCATCGGCAACCCGGCGCCGGTCAGCACGGCGCCCGGCAGGCGCACCCCCTCCCCGAGCGCGGCGGCCAGCCAGCCCGGCGCCGCGGCCTGCTGCATCGCGGGCAGGCCGACGTCGTCCCGGATCCGCAGCAGGTAACGGGAGGCCGGGTCGAGCCCGGGGATCAGCACCCGCCCCGGCTGGCTCGGGGCCGAGGTCGGCAGGCGCACCCAGCAGTACAGCGCCGCCGAACCGTCGGCCGCGACCACGCCGTGCAGCAGGTTCGCGTCGTCGTCGAGGTCGCCGCGGACCACCGTGCCGCTGTGCAGCAACGGCCGGAACTCGCGGTACAGCGCCGACCAGGCGGTGATCAGCTTCAGCTCTTCCGGTGTGCAACGGGTCAGGTCCTGCTCGATCCCGGCGTGCCCGAACAGCACGGTGAGCAGCCGGAACGAGGTGCCGGTCACCCGCTGGGTGGTATGGCTGCGTTCCGCGCCGAAGTGGGAGCCGATGAACTCGGGCGGCAGCAGCTGCGCCGTCCACCGCTGGATCGACTGGCGCTCCACCGGGTCGATGCAGTCCGAGGCCCACACCCGGTCGGTCCTGGCCAGGATGCCGAGATCCACCCGGCCCCCGCCGCCGGCGCAGCTTTCGATCTCCAGCCGCGGGTGCCGGGCGCGGAGCTCGTCGAGCAGGCGGTAGAGCGCCAGCGTCTGCGCCCGCACACCCGGGATGTCCGCGCCGCCGGGCCGCCGCTGGACGGCTTCGTGCAGTTCGCGGTTGTGGTCCCATTTGACGTAGTCGACGCGGTAGCGGGTGATCAGCTCGTCGAGCGCGCCGAGCAGATACGTCCAGGCATCCTCGCGGGCCAGGTTCAGCACGTACTGGTTCCTGGAGGTCTCCCCGAGCCCGGCACTCGGGCCGAGGATCCAGTCCGGGTGCTCGCGCGCCAGCACCGAATCGAGGTTGATCATCTCGGGCTCGAACCAGAGCCCGAACTGCAGGCCGAGCTCGTGCACGCGGTCGGCCAGCGGCGCGAGCCCCGCGGGCCACACCTGCTCGTCGACCGACCAGTCGCCCAGCCCGGCCGTGTCGTCGCGGCGGCCGCGGAACCAGCCGTCGTCGAGCACCACCCGTTCGACGCCGACCTCGGCGGCGAGCTCGGTCAGCGCGAGCAGGTGGGGCAGGTCGTGGTCGAAGTACACGGCCTCCCAGGTGTTGAGCACCAGCGGCCGCGGCGTCGAGGTGCGCGACGGACCGGCGCGCAGGAACGCGTGGAACCGTCCGGCGAGCCCGTCCAGCCCGTCGCCGGACCAGGCGAAATAGCTCACCGGACCGGTGTAGGACTCACCGGCGGCCAGCCGGACCTCGCCCGCCCTGAGCAGTTCGCCGCCGCCGAGGACCCCGGCGTGCACGCCCGCGCCCTCCGGCAGCCGCTCGGCGAAGAACCGGTGGTCACCGCTCCAGCCGACGTGGAGCGCCCACACCTCGCCGGTGCGGAAGCCGAAACCGGGAGTGCCGACGGTGAGCAGGTACGGCGAGTCCATGCCCGGCTTGCCGCGGCGGCCCTCCCGGACATGGGCGCCGAAGCCGAGCGGACGCCGTTGCGGCACCCGTTCGCGAGACCACCGGCCGGTGAAGTCCAGGATCTCCGTCGCGCGGCCGGGCAGCGGCAGCAGGGTCGCCACCGCCGCCAGGTCGTACGGCTCCGGGTCGGTGTCGTCGGTCCGGGTGATCGTCGCCTGCACGGCCAGCACCCCCGACGGGGTGAGCCGATAGGTGAGCACGGTGTCCAGCCCGGTGACGGCGTCGTCGAACTCCAGCACGAGTTCACCGGCGCCGGGCTGGTGGGCGCGGGTCAGCCGCGGGCGGGGCGTGGTGGCGGTGCCGCCGCGGTGCCCCTCCTGCGCCGGGATTCCCGACCAGCCCTCGGCTTCGGTGGGCCAGACCGAGAACCGCCGCGGCGTGTCGAGCGCGTTGTTCAGCCCGGCGGGCTCGTCGGTCAGCCGGAGCGCGGCGCAGTCCTCTTCGGACAGTTCACCGAGGTCACGGCCCCAGTGCAGCACCCGTGGCACCGGCTCGGCCAGTTCCACGACCAGGCTGGTGCCACCCGCCCTCAGCACGACCACCGCGTTCATCGCCATCCCCCGCTTCCCGCTCCGGATCCGTTCAGGCCAAGGCTACTTCTTGACCAGGACCTCCTGGCTCTTCTGCTCCATTTCCGCGAACACGTCGTCGTTGCGCGCGCCGGTGGCGGACACGAACGAGCTCCAGGTCGCCTCCCCGATGAAGTCCTTGCCCGCCAGCTGTCCCACGCCATAGGTGGCGATCTGCGTCTTGTCGAAACGGCCTCGTCACCGCGTTTGCCGGTCTTGTCCACGCTCAGGTGCGCGGCCAGCTTGTCGAAGGTCCCGCCGTTGTCGGGGTTCCAGTTCAGCTTCTCGACGTCGGCCAGGCATGATCCGGGGACACTCCATCGACCACGAGGCGGCCCGATGTCCACCGAACGCATTCCCGGCATCAACCCCACCGCGAAACCGAGCGGGAACGGCTGCGCGGGCTGCTCCACCGGCGACGGCCCCGGCTGGTGGTTCCACCTGCGGCGCTGCGCCGAATGTGGCGAGATCGGCTGCTGCGACTCGTCGCCCGCGCAGCACGCCAGCAAGCACGCGAGCGAGGCGGGCCACCCGTTCCTGACGAGTTTCGAGCCCGGCGAGGACTGGTTCTGGGACACCAGGACAGAGGAGTTCTACGACGGCGGCCCGGAGCTGGCCGCGCCTGCCGCCCACCCGGCGGAGCAGCCGACGCCCGGCCCGGAAGACGCGGTCCCGGCGGACTGGCAGCAGCTGCTCCACTGAGCGGCGGGCATACTCATGCACACATCGCGATAAGTCAATAAGGCAACCGGGTTGGTAAATCACCAGCCGCGATAGAAGACGAAAGTCTGATGTAGCGGGCTTCACCCGGCCCTAGATTTCCTGCCGAGCACGCGTCCCCACCGCCACCTCGGCAAGGAGTAACAACTATGGCCAGGAAGTTCTTCGTTTCCGCCGCCGCCGGCTTCGCGGTACTCGTCGTCCCCGTCGCGGCCGGACAGGCCACCGCGGCGCCCGCGGCGGCTCAGGCGCCCGCCGCCGCGACGGTCTGCTACGACGCCTCCGGAGCGCCGAGCTTCGCGTCCGCCATCAACGCGGGGGCGGCCAACTGGAACAGCGCCGTGTCGAACGTGAAGCTCCAGTCCTGCTCCGGTGCGACGCTGCGCTACGTCGAGGGCAACGACCCGCAGGGCTCCTACGCCGAGACCGACGGCCACGGCAGCGGCACGATCTTCCTCGACTACACGCAGGCCCAGCAGTACGACAACACCCGCATCGCGGCCCACGAGACCGGGCACGCGCTCGGCCTGCCCGACCACTACCAGGGCCCGTGCTCCGAGCTGATGTCCGGCGGCGGCCCCGGCCCGTCCTGCACCAACGCGAACCCGAACGCGCAGGAGTCCTCGCGGGTCAACTCCCTGTGGGCCAACGGCTTGGCCGCCCAGGGCGCCCGCGCCACGCAGCGGATCTACGAAAACGTTCCCGCCGCCACGCGCTGACAGCGGCCGGACACGGCAAAGCCGGTGGGGCCGACGGGCCCCACCGGCTTTGCCGTGTCCGAATCGTGGGCAACCAAGGAAAAACGCCGGGTCCGGTGGATCACCACGGTCTGCTCGCCCAGCGGGCCGCGGCCCAGATCGAGACGGCGAGCGCCACCCCCAGCGACACGGCGAAGCGACGGCGCAGGAGTCTGCGCCTGCCCTCGGCCAGCACGGTCACGGAGTCGAACGGCGTCGGTGGCATGTCGGCGTGGGCCAGCCGCAGCAGGTCCTCGATCCCGCTCCTGCCGTCCTCGAGCCGCACCCACGGCCCCGGTACCCGGGTTTTTCCTGTTGTCACAACCTTTTGACGGCTCAGCCAGGCCCGAGGTTGCTCAAGATCGGCAACGTTTCGGTGGGTGAGCGCCCGGTCACCGGTTCAGCCCGCGGGTTCGAGCGACACCCGCCCGGTCCCGTCGACGTGCCAGCCGGGATTGTGGCAGATTTCCCAGAGGACCCCGTTGGGATCGGCGAAATGGCCGTGATAGCCACCGAATCCGGCGCGCTGGGGTGCTTTGACGAGCCGGGCGCCCGCCCGCACGGCCGACGCCACCACCGTGTCGACGGCCTCGGGACTGTCCACATTGTGCGACAGCGTGACCCCCGTGACGCTGGTGTCGGGCACGGCCCCGCCGACGTCCTCGCGGAACTTCACCGCGTCGAACAGGCCAAGGACCAGCCCGGGCGCGGCCTGGAAGAAGATGATCTCCCCCGGCACGTCGGCGAGCGGCTCCCAGCCCAGCCCGTCACGGTAGAAGGCGCGGGCCGCGCCGAGGTCCGGCGTGGCCAGGGTGATGAAGTGAATACGCGGTTCCATGGCCCGGATTCTGGCACCGGGACCGGCGGGCCGCTTGAACGGAACGGCCGTCAGGCCCGGCAGACGTAGACGCAGTTCTGCGGCCTCGGCGAGTCGTACACCTCGACCCGGCCGAACCCCGCCTCGGCGAGCATCCGGCCCGCCAGCTCGGTCCCCCACATCGCGCCGAGCCCGGCGCCGCCCTCGGCGAGGGAGACGCTGGTGCAGTAGATCAGGCTGATCGAATAGCACAGCGGGGCGAGCGGGTTTCCGACGTTGTTCTCGAGGTGGCTGGAGAACTTGGCGTCGACCATGACGAACACCCCGTCCGGCGCGAGCGCGGCCCGGATCCGGCGCAGGACCTCCTGCGGCGAATGCTGGTCGTGCACCGAGTCGAAGGCGGTGATGACGTCGAAACCCGGCTGGGCGGGCAGCCGGGCCGCGTCCCCCACCGCGAAGGCCGCGTTGCCCAGCCCGAGCTCGTCCCGCTCGGCCTCGGCCATGGCGATCACCTGCTCGGAGATGTCGATCCCGAGGAACCGCGACGACGGGAACGCCTGTGCCGCCACGTTCACCGCGTGCCCGGTCCCGCAGCCGAGGTCGAGCAGGCTCGCCCCGGCCGTGAGCCGGTCGTTCAGGCCGGGCACGACGGCGAAGAACCCGTCGACCAGCTGCTCGTCGTAGATCTGCCGCCAGGTGTCGCCGAACCGCGCGCCGGCGGCCTCGAACGACGCGGCGAACTCCTCGTGCGAGACCCCGCCGCCGGTCTCGAAAGCCCGCTCCAGCCCCGGCAGCACCCCGGCGAACCCCCGCAGCATCGAGGCCGTCGGCGCGAGGTTCGCCGCGGTGTCCCCGGTGAGCAGCACGGCGTGCTCGGGCGGCAGGGTGTACTCGCGTGATTCCGGTTCGTAGGTGAAGAACCCGCCGGTGACCATCGCGCCGAGCCACTCGCGGACATAGCGTTCCCGCAGTCCCGCGCGGGCGGCGAGCGCCTCGCTGGTGGCGGGTCCCCCGGCGGCCGCCTCGAACAGGCCGGTGCGGTGGCCCAGGCTGATCAGCAACGTCAGCGCGCCACCGGTGGACGTGCTGAGCAGCTTTCCGGCGAATGCCCGGCGACGGTCGTCGTCCATCGAAGTCCCCCAGTCCGAATTCCCCAGTCCGAATCACCAAGTCCAAATCACCCAGTCCGCGCCGCGCCACCGGCAGCCGAGGGCAAAGTAGCACCGCGACGACGCCCGGATGCTCAGCCCTGTCCGGCGAGCCCCGCGGCGTTCCCGACGAACCGCGCGGCCACTTCGCGCAGTTTGACGTTGTCCCGCTGGGAAACGGCGACCAGCTCGTCGAACGCGGCTTCGGCGGTCATCCCCCTGGCGGCCATCAGGATGCCCTTCGCCTGCTCGATCACCGCGCGCGAATCCATGGCCTGGCGCAGCTGCTCGACGTGCTCCTGCGCGCGGAGGTAGCGGCGGGTGCTGCGGACGGTCGCCGCCACGACCGTGGTGTACATGTCGAGGAATTTGGCGTCCAGCTCCTGGAAACCGTGCTCCTCGAAACCGAACAGGTTCAGCGCCCCGGACAGCTCCGGCTCGATGACCAGCGGCGCCGCGAGATAACTGCGGACACCCAGCGAACGGGCGACACGGGTGAACCGCGGCCACAGCGCCGACGCGGTCTCGACCGCCACCCGGACCACCTCGCCCGTGGCGGCGGCGCGCAGGCACGGCCCGTCGCCGGAGCGGTACTGCTCGGCGTCGATCTCGACGGCCCGCGGATCGGTGCTCGCCACCGTCTCGGCGTCGCCCTCGCCCGGCAGCGTGATGCTGGCCATGTCCGCGCCCGGCACCACCCGGATCACCTGGTGGCAGATCGCGGTCAGGATGACGTCGAGGTCCTGCTCCCGAGCGAGCGTGCCGGTCAGCGCTTCGAGCGCGTCGGTGACCTCGTCCAGATGGTCGGCCAGCCGCCCCAGCTCTTCGGTCATCGGAAGCGTCCCTTCCGGCCGGTGACGCCGGTAAAGGCCACCGTCCGAGCGGATCCTAGCCGCTGGACGGCAGGCGACCGCGGGCCCGAGCCTCCACACCGGCTGTGACACTTCCGAGAACACTTCCTGTAACACTCCCTGTAACACTTCCGAGGACACTCCGGAACCCGGACACCTTCGACTCCGGCACCACCGACGGCAGGAGCAGCTCCCACATCTCCCGCAGCCGCGCCCGCAGGTCCGCCCGGCCGGTGAGCACCTGGGAGAGGATCTGCACCCCGGTGAACGCGCCGACGACAAACCGCGCCAGCGCCGCCGGGTCCACCGAGGCCCGCAGATCGCCCTCGGCGGCGGCGCGGCGGAGCAGCTGCTCGGTCACGTCGATCCATTCCCGGTGCGGATCGGGCAGGGCCCCGCCGAAAGTGCCGTTCTCGAGGGTGAGCCGGACGCCCGCGCGCATGATCGGATCAGTGGTGAGCCGCCCGGCGAGCAGCTGGGTCAGCCTGATGACCGCTTCGAGGCCGGGCGCGCCACCCTCGAGGTACTCCCCCGCCGACCACGCCTGCTGCTCGGCGATCACGGCGCGGGCGAGGTCCTCCTTCGAGCCGAAGTGGAAGTACAACGCGCCCTTGGTGACCCCCGCCTGGGCGATTACCTCGCTCAGGCTCGTGCCGCCGTAGCCGAACCGGTCGAAGGCCTCGGCCGCACCGCGGACGATCGCCCCCCTGGTGACTTCCGACCGGAGTTGCCTGGCCACGGCCTTCCCTTCGGCGAGGGATCCTGCCGGGGACGCTACCGGACGACGGGGTCCCGGCAGCCGGATCTCGCCCCTTCGGGTGGACCCGCACGCGCGGTCCCGGCGCGACACCCACCCCGCCACGGCGGAGAAGCGGGCGTCGGCAGCGCGTGACGGGCAGAATCGGGGCAAACGACGGAAAGTGGGCACTGTGGCTACAGGCAACCCGGTGAAACGTGTGACGGTGGCCGTCACGGGCGGCGCGGTGCTCCTGGTCGGGATCGCGCTGCTGGTGCTGCCCGGCCCCGGCCTGCTGCTGGTGCTGGCCGGGCTGCTCATCCTCTCGTCCGAGTTCCCCGCGCTGGAGCGCTATGTCGACCCGGTCCAGGAGCGGGCGATGAAGGCAGCCGAGGACAGCGTCTCCTCTCCCCTGCGCATCGCGGGGTCGGTGCTGGCCGGGCTGCTGCTCATCGGCGCGGGCGTGGCCTGGGGGCTCGTCCCGGGCCTCCCGCTGGGCGGGTGGAGCACCGGGTCCAGCCTGATCCTGTCCGGGTTGGTGCTGCTGGGGCTGCTGGTGTGGAGCTACCGCCGGGTGCAGGCGCGGCGCCGGGCTCCCTGACTCAGTGGTCACTTCGGAAGTTCTTCGGGGTGTTGGTGGAGCGTGGTCTGTTTCGCTCGAGTGTGGGACTCGGCTCCCTGAGTGCGGGACTCGCGGAGGAACTGCGCGCCGTGCGGCGAGTCCCACGCTCGGACACACGAGAATCACCAAGACCCACGAAGAACGACTCAGCGCGGGGCCGTGGTGACGGCGGTTTCGCCGAACCGGATGCCCTTGGCCTCCTTGCCGAGCGAGGTCAGCACGATCACGGCGACCAGCCCGGGGACCACGGTCCACAGCAGCGCGAACGAGTAGCCGTGCGACTCGGCGAGGCTCTGCTGGATGGGCAGGTTGAGCGCGGCCAGCAGGTTCCCCAGCTGGTAGGTGACGCCGGGGTAGAACCCGCGGATCGAGTCCGGCGACATCTCGGTGAGGTGCGCCGGGATCACGCCCCACGCGCCCTGCACCATGACCTGCATCAGGAACGAGCCGAGCACCAGGAAGCCCGTGCCGTGGTCGAAGGCGAAGATCGGCACGATCGGCAGCGCCAGCACCGCGGCCAGGACGATGGTCCGGCGGCGGCCGAACCGCTCCGACAGCGCGCCGAAGCTCAGCCCGCCGATGATCGCCCCGATGTTGTAGATCACCGCGATCCAGGTGCTGGTCGACGCCGCGAGGCCCGCGCCGCCGTGTTCGGTCGCCTTGAGGAAGCTCGGGTAGACGTCCTGGGTGCCGTGGCTCATCCAGTTGAACGCCGTCATCAGCAGGATCAGGTAGCCGAACCGCCGGATCACCTTGCCGTCGAGCAGGACGTCCTTGAGCGAGGTCCGGGTGACGCGCATCCTCTCCCGCGAGGCCACCCAGACCTCGGACTCCTTGACGCGCGAGCGGATCAGCAGGCTGATCAGGGCCGGGAACACGCTCAGCACGAAGATCCAGCGCCACTCGAGGCCCAGCGCGGAGTGGAACAGCAGGTACGCCAGTGCCGCGAGCAGGTACCCGCAGGAGTAGCCCACCTGCAGCAGGCCGGAGAAGAACCCGCGGCGCGCGCCCGGGATCTTCTCCATCGCCAACGCCGCGCCGAGCCCCCACTCGCCGCCCATCCCGATGCCGTAGACGAACCGCAGGATCAGCAGCACGGTGAAGTTCGGCGCGAACGCGCACAGCAGACCGGCGACCGAGTACAGGACGACGTCGACCATCAGCGGCAGCCGCCTGCCGACCCGGTCCGCCCACAGGCCGAAGATCAGCGCGCCGACCGGCCGCATGACCAGCGTGGCGGTGGTGATGAAGGCCAGCTGCGTCGCGGTCGCGCCGAACGACTTGTCCTTCGCGATGTCGGCGAGGACGAACACGACGATGAAGTAGTCGAAGGAGTCCATGCTCCAGCCGAGCAGCGCGGCGACGAACGAGTTGCGCTGGTCCGAGGTGAGCGGCTGCCGGTTCTTCCCGGTATCCGCCACGATGTCCGTCAAAGCAGGCCCCCGTCCGCCGCGGGCGAAGATCGAAAGTGCCCGGAAAATGGTCTACACCCTCACGGCCGGGGTGGCAAGCCGTCCAGAAAGCGCTTTCAGCTCTGACCGGCGGCGGACCGGCCTCAGCGCGAAATGCTGGTCCGGACCCGGCGGCCGAGGTCCGCGAGCAGCCGGACCGCCGACGGCCGCCAGCGATGGAAGTACAGCGCGCTGCCGAGGACCACCGCGTCGTACGCCCCGATCCCGGCCACGTCGGCGGCGTCGCGGACGTCCGCGCCCAGGTCCATCGCCCGCAGCTCGGCACCGATCGCCCCGGCGATCTCCCTGGTGCCACCGTTCTTCCCGGCGCAGGCCACGAGCACGGTCGTCATGCCGCCATTGCCCGCCCGTCCCCGCCGCGGCGCGCGCCCGTCAGCCCGGCGGCAGGAAAGCGGGGCGGGCCGCCGGGTCCGGTTCGGCGTAGTAGCGGTGGAACACGGCGGTCTGACCACCGGAAACGGGCGGCACGATCCAGCTCCAGTCGGCCCGGCAGACCCGCCCGGCCGCCTCCTCCCGCGCGACGTGCGCGAGGAACCGCCGGGACTCGGTGTGGTGGTCGGCCACGGTCACCCCGGCCTCGTCGAACGAGTGCTGCACGGCCAGCGTCAGCTCCACCAGCGCCCGATCGCGCCACAGCGTCCGCTCGGACGCCCTCGACAGCCCCATCAGGTCCGCGACCACCGGCAGCAGGTCGTAGCGGGCGGTGTCGGCGAGATTGCGCGCGCCGACCTCGGTGCCCAGATACCAGCCGTTGAACGGGGCCGCGGGATAGTGGACGCCGCCGATGACCAGGCGCATGTCGCTGATCGCCGGCACCGCGTGCCAGCGCAGCCCCAGCTCGGCGAACCACGCGTGGTCGGGGTGGCTCAGCGGCACCTCCAGCACCGCGTCGCCAGGCAGGGCGCACCAGCGCGGGCCGCTGCCGTCGTTCACCACCAGCGGGAGCACGTCGAACAGCCCGCGCCGCTCCGGCGGCCGCCAGCCGAGGCGGCGCGCGGTCGCGGTGAATTCGAGCTGGCGCGGGTCGCCCAGCACCGTGCCGTCCGGCAGGCGGTACCCGGCGTAGCGGATCAGCTGCTCGTTGAGGATGCGCGGGCCGGGTGCGATGACCGTGTCGGGCGCGAAGATCGTGATGGCGGAACGGATCCGGCCGTCCCTGGTCGCCTCCCGCAGATGCGCGGCGCATTCGGCGGCGATGCCCTCGGCTCCCGCCACCGCGCGCCGGTCGCGCACGTGCAAGCCCTGCCAGTACAGCCTGCCGATGCACCGGGCGGAGTTGCGCCAGGCGACCCGCGCGCCGAACTCCAGCTCGGCCGTGGTGTGCCGGTAGCCGCCGGTCTCGGCGATCTCGGCGCGGACCTGGTCCAGCCGCGAGCGCAGCTCGCCCTCCGCGTGCTGCTCGTGTTCGGCGTGGAACAGGCGCAGGAATTCCTCCGCCTCCGCGAAATTCACTCTTCGTCCGCGGTACCGCTCAACGAGCGAATTCTTCTTCACCCTGATGGAGGTAGACGTCAAGGCGTGTCCCTACTCTCCGGCTTTCGCACCAGCGCGAAAGCAATAGCCCGCGAGACTACCCGACTAAGTGCGCCCGCCCATCCGCCGAACGCCTCACCGCGGAATTCCCTGACACACCAAGCAGGTCACCGCCTTGATCGGTGGAAAACTCGCGGCGGTGCATCAGGTACGGGCGATTTCCGCCACCCCGGCGAGCAGTCTGTCCACATCGGACTGATCGGTGTAGGGCGCGACCCCGGCGCGGACGGCGCCGATTTCCCCGAGGCCGAGCAGGCGCGCGCACTCCAGCGCGTAGAAATGCCCGGCGGGCGCGTTGACGCCGCGTTTCCCGAGCGCCACATAGACCTCACGCGGAGCGACCCCGTCGACCGAGAACAGCACCGTCGGCGTCCGGTGCCGCTCGGGCGCGCCGTGCAGCGTGGTCCCCGGGATCTGCCGCAGGCCGTCCTCCAGCCGCCGCGCCATCGCCGCTTCGTGCTCCTCCATGGCGCTCAGCGACCTGGTCAGCCGCGTGCGGGTGTCCCCGTCCCCCGGCACGAGCCCGGCCAGGAACCCGATCGCGGCAGTCGTCCCCGCGAGCAGCTCGTAGGGCAGCGTGCCGAGCTCGAACCGCTCGGGCACGGCGTCGCTCGACGGCGCCAGCTTGTCCGGCCGCAGCGTTTCGAGCAGTGCCGGGTCGGCCGCCACCAGGCCGAGGTGCGGGCCGAGGAACTTGTAGGGCGAGCAGGCGTAGAAGTCCGCGCCCAGCGCGGCGACGTCGACCGGGGTGTGCGGGGTCAGGTGGACGCCGTCGACGTAGGCGAGCGCGCCCGCCTCGTGGACGAGCGCGGTGATCGCCGGGACGTCCGGGCGGGTGCCCAGCAGGTTGGACGCCGCGGTCACCGCGACGAGCCGGGTCCGCGGGCCGAGCACGGCGGCCACCGCCGCCGCGGCGAGCACGCCGGTCGCCGGGTCGAAGTCCACCCAGCGCACGGTGGCGCCCACCGCCTTGGCGGCCTGCACCCAGGGCCGGATGTTCGCGTCGTGGTCGAGGCGGGTCACCACCACCTCGTCGCCGGGGCCCCAGTCCTTCGCCAGTGTCCTGGCCAGGTCGTAGGTCAGCTGCGTCATGCTGCGGCCGAAGACGACCCCGGCCGGGGTCGCCCCCAGCAGGTCCGCGGCGGCCTGCCTGGCCGAGACGACGACGTCCGCCGCGCGCCGTTCGGCGGCGGTGACGGTGCCGCGGTTGGAGATCGCCGAGCACAGGGTTTCGCGCACGGCGTCGGCGACCACCGCGGGCACCTGCGAGCCGCCCGGCCCGTCGAAGTGCGCGGCGCCCTGCGCCAGCGCCGGGAAGGACCGTCGTACCGTGCCGACGTCGTAAGCCATCCAGCCACCTCCGGGTGAGTTCGTGCCCCTCCCCCGAGTTTGACATCAGGACTTGACATCGGGTCTGACATCATGGGCCCGGTGGCCACGAAGCTGATTCCCGTCATCCTGGTCGCGGGCTTCCTCGGCTCCGGCAAGACCACCCTGCTCAACCACCTGCTGGCCAACCGCGACGGCGCGCGCGTCGGGGTCGTGGTGAACGACTTCGGCAGCATCAACGTCGACGCGATGGCCGTGGCCGGGCAGGTCGACACCATGATGGCGGTCGGCAACGGCTGCCTGTGCTGCGCGGTCGACGCGAGCGGGCTGGACGCGATGCTCGCCAAGCTGTCCGAGGCCGAAGCCGGGATCGACGTGATCGTGATCGAGGCGTCCGGGCTGGCCGAGCCACGCGACCTGATCCGGCTGATGATCGCCGGCGAGAACCCCGCGATCGCGTACGGCGGGCTGGTCGAGGTGGTCGACGCCGCCGAGTTCCCGGCCACCCGCGCCCGGCACCCCGAGCTGGACGAGCACCTGCGGCTCGCCGACCTGGTGGTGCTCAACAAGGCCGACCGCGTGGACGCGACCACCTTGGCCAAGCTGACCGGCACCGTCGAGGAGCTCAGCCCCGGCACCCCGGTGCTGACCACGACGCACGGGCGGGTCGATCCGAAGCTGTTCTTCGACCCCGGCCCCGCCAAGCGCGCCGGCCAGCTGTCCTTCGACGACCTGCGGGCCGAGGACCACGACCACTCGAAGCACCTGCACGCGAAGTACGAGAGCGTCGAGTTCACCACCGACCGGCCGCTGCACCCCCGGCGGCTGGTGCGGTTCCTGGAACAGCGGCCCGCGGGGCTCTATCGGATCAAGGGCTACCTCGACTTCGGCCCCACCGGCCCGCTGTCGCGCTTCGGCCTGCACACCGTCGGCGCCTTCGTCCGGTTCGAACGCACCCACTGGCCGTCGGGCGGGCCCCGGCAAACCGAGCTGGTGCTGATCGGCGCCGGGATCGACGCGGCCGCGGTCCGCTCACGACTCGGGGCCTGCGTGGCCGATGATCCCGGCGTCGTCGACGAACGGGGCCTGCTGCACGTGCTGCGGTACACAGAGGACCGTGCGGCGCGCCACGCCGAGGATCCGGAAACGACGCAGGACGAGCCGTCCACGACGGACACTGAAGAGGCTTGACCCGCACGAAGACGGGAGGAGCCTCATGTCCGCCACCCTCGGCGTGACCGCCGCCGGTACCGAGCAGCAGACGGCCGAGCCGCGCTGGTACCTCGTCGGCGCGCTTCCGGAAGACCTGCTGACGGCCCACCTGATGACCAGGTCCGCCGACCTGCGCTACCGGCGCTCGGCCTGCGGCGAGCTGCAGTCCCGCACCTGGCACGCGGTCGACCCGGCCGAGGCGGGGGTCCCGCCGTGCGCCGCCTGCGCGGCCACGCTCGACGTCCCCCGGGAACGACCGCGGGCCGCCTCCGTGGACGCGGCCTGCGAGCAGCTGACGTTCGACCTGCCGGTCGGGTAGGACCTACTGCTTCACCGCCCGCATGCAGTACGTGGTCACCGCGAGTGACCCCTGCATGCTCCAGGAAGCCGCCTGGTCGGCACCGGGGAAGTCCTTGCAGATCTCCTCGACGGTCTTCGACAGGCTGTCCATCTTGGTCAGGCCGTCCACCTGGCCGAGCACCTTCGACGCGCCCTTCTGGCACGGTCCGAGGTGGAGCTCTTCCTTGGCGTCGGCGACCAGGCACTCCCCGACGGCGGGCTTGCGGTTGCTCGGGTCCTTCACGTCTTCGAGGCACAGGACCTTCGACGACAGGCTGCCCTGGCGCTTCCACTCCATCGAGGCGGCCGCCGACGGCGTCTTGGTGCAGACCGCGGTCGTGAGCCCGCCCAGCGGGCTGCCGGCTTCGACCGCGGCGACCTTGAAGTCCGCGTTCGGTCCACAAGGGACCTTGTCGACCTTGGTGGCGTCGGAGATGTCGCCCTTGACGCAGTCGCCCAGCGCCGGCATGGCCTTGCCCGGGTTCTTCGCGTCCTCCAGGCAGAGCAGCGTGCCCCTCGAGGATTTCACGCCCTCCCAGAACGCGACGGTCGCTGTCGAGAAGTCGTCACAGCCACCGAGGCTCAGCCCGATCTGGGACCGGTCTTCGAACTTACCGACGATCTTGTAGTTCGCCTCCGGGCCACAGGCGACCGAGGTCACGCTCTCGGCGTTGTCGGTGTTGCCCTTGAGGCAGTCACCAACGTTGCTGACCTCGGCCGAAAAGGAGTTCAGCCCGATCACCGCGATGACCGCCAGCACCAGGAGCGGGATACCGATCCGCAGCGCCACTTTGAGCCCGCCGCGGTTCTTGGGCGCCGTGGCGATCGGCGGGGCGGCCGGGTACGGCTGCGCGCCGTCAACCTGGGCCGTGGGCTGGAACGTGGGCTGGAACGGGTTGGCCTCCGGTGCCGGGGCGGGCACGGGCTGCTGCGGTCTGTCTTCTGGCGTCGTCATCGGAGGTTCCCCCAGGTTCGAGCGTGATCGGTACGCGAACCTTAACCAGACCTGAGAAAACCGCGGTCATGTTTTTACCCAACCGCGATCTACCTCACTCCGGGCAACGAAACCGTCAGTCCTTGCGGGCCCTGCTCGGCGCGACCCTGGGCGGTTCGTTGGGCTGCTTCGGGTACACCGGCGGCCACGGCGCGTCCATCAGCCCGCTCGCCATGTCCTTTCGGGACAGTTCCAGCAGCGGCTCGAGCGACTGCGGACTCCGCTGCCCCCAGGGGTCACCGCGTTCGGCGACCCTCGCGGGCACGGTGGCGAGGGTGAGCGAGTCCGGCTCGACGGTCGCCAGCTCGTCCCAGCCGATCGGCGTCGACACCTGCCCGCCGGCCCGCGGGCGGACGCACCACGCCCCGAACACGGTGCGGTGCGGCGCGTTCTGGTTGAAGTCGACGAACACGCGGGAGCCGCGCAGCTCCTTCCACCACTCGGCGGTGATCCGGTCCGGATGACGGCGTTCGAGCTCGCGGGCCAGCGCGACGGCGGCGGCCCGGACCTGGTAGCCGTCCCACTCCGGGCGCAGCACCGCGTAGACGTGCAGCCCGCGAGAACCCGAGGTCTTGACGTGCGCGGCGATCCCGAGCTCGTCGAGCAGCTCCCTGGTGAGCGCCGCGGCTTCGCGCAGCTGCGGGAAGCCGACGCCCGGCGACGGGTCGAGGTCGACGCGCAGCTCGTCGGTGATCTCGAGGTTCCCGGCCCGGTTCGGCCACACGTGGAAGCCGAGACAGCCCTGGTTCACCGCCCACGCGATATGCGCCAGATCGTGTGCCACGAGCGCGTCACTGGTCGTGCCGTTCGGGGTGGCCACCACGGTGGTGCGCAGCCACGACGGCGCCGAGGACGACACCCGCTTCTGGAAGAACGACTTGCCGCCCGCGCCGCTCGGATACCGCTCCAGCAGCAGCGGCCTGCCGCCCAAGGCGGCCATCAGCGGCCCCGCCACGGCCTGGTAGTAACGGATCAGGTCTAGCTTGGTCTCGCCGCGCTGGGGGAAGAACACCTTGTCCGGATGCGACACGGTGACCTCGGTGCCGTCGAGCTCCAGTGTGACGGATTCGCTCACCGCACCGGCTCCTCCGGGAACAACGCGGCCAGCTCGGCCGGGGGAACCTGTTCCAGCTGGGCGTAGGTGCACGACGCCGGTTCCCGGTCCGGCCGGAACCGCACGAGCCTGCCGCCGTGCCGGAACCGCCCGCCCTGCACGTGTTCGTAGCGCACCTCGGCGACCCATTCGGTCCGCACCGGCTCCCAGCTGAGGTCCTTGGCCGGGCTCCAGCGGCTCAGCCCGCCCGGCATCCGGCCACCGGCGTCCGGATGGGCCTCGGCCCACTCCCGCCACGGATGCGCGGCGAGCGCGTTCTCCCGCAGCGGCGCCAGCTCGCCGACCAGCTCACGGCGGCGGGCGGCGGTGAAACTGCTGGCCACGCCGACGTGGTGCAGGACGGCGTCGTCGTCGAACAGGCCGAGCAGCAGCGAGCCGACGCCCGCACCGTCCTTGTGCCAGCGGAACCCCGCGACCACGCAGTCGGCCGTCCGCTCGTGCTTGACCTTCCACATCGTGCGTTTGTCCTGCTCGTAGGGCAGGTCGGCGGGCTTGGCCATCACACCGTCGAAACCGGCGCCCTCGAACCGGGTGAACCAGTCCTGCGCGACGTCGGGATCCTCGGTCAACGGCGTCAGGTGGACCCGCGCGAGATCGGCGCCGAGGACGCCTTCGAGCAGCTCGCGTCGTTCCCGGAACGGCGCGGGCGTGAGGTCGCGATCCCCCAGCGCGAGCAGGTCGAAAGCGACAAAGCTGGCCGGTGTCTCCGCGGCCAGCTTCTTGACGCGCGAAGCGGCGGGGTGCAGCCGCAGCTGCAGCCGTTCGAAGTCGAGGCCACCGCTGGTGACGAGCACGATCTCGCCGTCGACGACGCACCGGGGCGGCAGCGCCTCCTTCAGCAGCTCGACCAGCTCGGGAAAGTACCTGGTCAGCGGCCGGTCGTTGCGGGAGCCGAGCTCGACCTCGTCGCCGTCGCGGAAGACGATGCAGCGGAACCCGTCCCACTTCGGCTCGAACGTCAGCCCCGGGGTGCGCGGCACCTCGTGCACGGCTTTGGCCAGCATCGGCCGCACCGGCGGCATCACAGGCAGATCCACGGCACGATCGTAGGCCGAACGTGTGACGGACCTCAGAAAATTCACCCGGGCAGGCATGCTGCATGATCCCTGCGTGACTGATGCCGCACCCGATCTGGTGACGCACCTCGAAGCCCATCTCGGCCTGATGACGGCCGGGTGGAAAGACGACGCCGCCCCCCGCAGTGGCCTGCAGGTGGTCAAATTCGGCGACGCGCCGTTCACCGGCGTCAGCACCCTGGTCACCCTGGGCCTGTCCCACCACCACCTCGGCCACGCGGGCGCCGGAGCGGCGCACCAGGAGTTCCTGATGCACCTGCCGAACGCCAGGAGCAACAACGGGCCGCCCCTGCTCGACCTGGCCCGCGACCACCTGCGCGCGGGCCGCGGCCTGCGCCAGGGCGAGACCATCGAGTTCGGCAAGGGCTTCCTCGGCTCCCCCGGCCTGGTCGGCCTCTGGGCCCACAGCCCGGTGTACCTGCCCGACGAGTTCGCCACCTACAAGCTCGGTGAGAAGACGGTCCGCCTGGTCTGGCTCATCCCGATCACCGCGGCGGAAGCGGCCCTGTCCGCGGCCCAGGGCTGGCGCACGCTGCGAACGGCGTTTCTCGAGGAGAACCCCGACCTCACCGACCTGGACCGCCCCTCGGTGCAAGCCGCGCTGACTGCCCCTGAAGGCCACCATCACGGCGTTTAACGCCGTGATGGTGGCCTTCAGGGGCAGTCGGTTTCGTGGTCGCGCGAGTCAGAGGTCGGCGAGCAGCAGGCCGCTGCGCGGTTTCGGGGTGAAATAGGTGGCCTTGCGGGGCATCCGCCGCCCGGCGGCGTGGATCGCGAGCAGGTCGGCCAGCGGGACCGGGGCCAGCAGCAGGACCGCGTCGGCGTCGGCGGGCGGGGTGCGCCCGGCGAACAGCGGGCGCAATGACGGGCCGTCCGGGTCGACGCCCAGTGCCTGCTGGACGAGGACGCGCTCGACCACGCCGTGATCGATGGACGGGCCGGGCTGCCAGGCGGGCAGGCGGACGGTCAGGACGGCCTCACCCGCGACGACCACCACCTCGCCGGGCGCCGCGGGCGGTTGTGCCGCACCGCCCCGCCGGACGTCCAGGCCCGCCGAGCGCCAGCGCTCTTCCAGCTCGGCCGGGCCGAGGCCGGTGCCGCGCAGCACCCGGTGGATCGGCCCGATCCGGAGGCCGGGGCCGCCGGTGACCAGTGCCAGCAGTGAACGCTGCGCGGTCGCCGCCGCGACCCGGTGGTTCCCGTCCGCCACCAGGAGCGGCCGCTGCCGCAGCGCGGCCAGGAGCTCGTCCTGTGGCTGCCCCGGCCCCAGCAGCCACAAGGCGTGCCGACGGCCGCCGGAGTCCACTGTGGACGATGTCGGGGCGCCGAGCCCGGCGCAGACGTCTTCGACCAGCCCGGTCAGCTCCGCGCCCCCGGAAGCCGGGATCAGCATCGCCGCGCTGGTCGCGCACCCGAGGCCCGACAGCACCGCGGCGCGTTCGGCGACGACCTCGGGGTAGACCTCCTCGGTGTGCCGGACCCAGCTGGCCCCGTCCGCGCCGACCGCCGCCGGGTCGACCAGGCAGAGCACCCCGAGTGCCGATCCGTCCGGCCCGTCGATCCGGTAGGGCGCCACCACCTCGCTCACCCGGCGGTAGTGCAGCGCGCGCAGGCGGTCCAGCGCGACGCGGGCCAGCGGGAGGGCGGTGCGGACGTCGAGCCCGGCCGTGCGCGCGGCCGGGGTGCGGTGGGGGTGCTGGACGGCCAGCAGCGTGTCGTCCGCGGCGCCGGGGGCGGCGAGCGCGGTGATCACCCGTTCGGGCTCGTCGAACTCGTCGACGTCCGGTCCGGGCACTTCGTCACGGACCACCCAGCCTGTCCGGATGGGCCTCAGCCATGCGCTCATGGAGCCATCATGGCTGGCGAGTCGTCGATCATAAATCGGTAACACGCGGACCGCGGCCGTGGAATGCTTGCACGAGCGAAACAGTTTGACTTGACCATGGGGACCCGAGGAGCAGCCGACCGTATGACGACCTCTGCCACCGACCGGGCGAAGGGGGTCGGCCTGCGTTCGGAGCGGGGCCCCGTCCTCGGCGCCGTCATGCTGACCTCGGCGCTGGTGGCCCTGGACAGCACGATCATCGCCACCGCCGTCCCGACGATCGTGCGCGATCTCGGCGGCTTCTCCCAGTTTCCGTGGCTGTTCTCGATCTACCTGCTCACCCAGGCCGTCACCGTGCCGCTGTACGGCAAGTTCGCCGACGTGCTGGGCCGCAAACCGGTGATGTTCTTCGGCGTCGCGGCCTTCCTGCTCGGCTCGGTGCTGTGCGGCGTCGCCTGGAGCATGCCGGTGCTCATCGCCGCCCGCGCGATCCAGGGGATCGGCGCCGGAGCGGTCCAGCCGATCGGCATGACCATGATCGGCGACCTCTACACCGTGGAGGAACGCGCCAGGGTGCAGGGCTACCTCGCCGGTGTGTGGGCGGCGGCCTCGGTGGTCGGGCCGACGCTGGGCGGGGTGTTCGCCGAGTACCTGAGCTGGCGCTGGATCTTCTTCGTGAACCTCCCGCTGGGCGCGGTCGCGGCCTGGATGCTGTGGCGGAAGTTCGCCGAGCGGGTCGACCGCAAGCCCCACCGCATCGACTACACCGGCGCCGCGCTGCTCACCGTGGGCTGCTCCCTGCTCATTCTCGGCCTGCTCGAAGGCGGGGTCGCCTGGGGCTGGGCCTCGGCGCCGAGCCTGGTCATCTTCGGTTTCGGCGTGGTGCTGCTGGTGACGTTCCCGTTCGTCGAACGCCGCGCCGCCGAGCCCGTGCTGCCGTTGTGGGTCTTCCAGCACCGCACGCTGATCGGCGGCAACCTGATCGCCGTGGTGGTCGGCGCGGTGCTGATGGGGATGACCTCGTATCTGCCGACCTTCGCCGAGGGGGTGCTCGGCACCGGCGCGCTGGTCGCCGGGTTCTCGCTCGCGGCGCTGACCGTCGGCTGGCCGATCTCGGCCTCGCTGTCGGGCCGGGTCTACATGCGCATCGGCTTCCGGGACACCGCCCTGATCGGCAGCGTGTTCATCATCGCGGGCGCGGCGCTCACCACGCTGCTGTCGGCGGACTCGGCGGTGTGGCAAGCCGCGGCCGCCGCGTTCGTCCTCGGCCTCGGGCTGGGACTGGCGTCGAGCCCGACCGTGGTCGCCGTCCAGTCGACCGTCGGCTGGGAACGGCGCGGGGTGGTCACCGCGACGAACATGTTCAGCCGCTCGCTGGGCAGCGCGGTCGGCGCGGCGGTGTTCGGCGCGATCGCCAACGCCACCCTCGCCGACCGGTTCGCGCACCCGCCCGCCGAGGTCGCCGGGCGGCTGCCCGCCACCGCGGACCCCACCAGCCTGGTGCTCGGCGGGCACGCCGCCGGCGATCCGGTGGCCATCGGCTTCGTCCGGTCCGCACTGGCCGACGCGACCCACCACGTGTTCCTGGCGCTGGTGGCGGTCGCGGTGCTCAGCGTCGTGGCGTTGCTGCTCATGCCGCGCAAGACCGAGCAGCTGACCTTCCTCTAGGCGTCAGTTCTGCAGCGGCACCAGCTCGGTCATGAACGTTTCGAGGAAGCTCTCGTACGAGTCCTGGTGCCCGACGGGGCTGATCACGAACTTGGTGAGCCCGGCCTCGACGTACTGCTCGACCAGGCGGCGCGCGTCGGCCCAGCTCCCGGCCACCAGCGCGGCCGGGTCGTTGCCGGGCTTGCGGCGCGCGACCGACGCCGCGAGCTCGGGCGGGATGCCGCCGGGGGCCAGCGCGATGGACATGCCGAAGTGGTCGGCTTCGATCTCGCGGCCCGCCTCCGCGGCGGCCGCCTGGATCGACTCGCGGGCCGCACGCGCGTCGGGCGGGGTGAGGAAGCTGCCGAGCCAGCCGTCGGCCAGCCTGCCGATCCGGCGCAGCCCGGCGGGCGCGCTGCCGCCGAGCCAGAGGTCGAGCCGGTTGGCCGGGCGTGCGCTCAGGCTGACGCCGTCGAGCTGGAAGTACTCGCCGTCGAAGCTCACGACGTCCTGCTCCAGCAGCGCGCGGATCACCATCAGCGACTCGTCGAACACCGCTCCCCGTTGACCCTGCGGCACCGGGAACAGGTCCAGTTCCGCCTTTCGCGCGGGCTGCAGGCCGAACACCGGCAGGACCCGTTTGGGCGCGAGCCCGGCCAGCGACGAGAGCTGCTTGGCGACCAGGACCGGGTTGCGGCCGGGCAGCACCGACACCCCGGTGCCGACCTTCAGCTTCGACGTGCGGGCCAGCGCGTGGGTCATCCCGATGAGCGGATCGATTCGCTCCGAATAAACCGCTTCGGGCAGCCAAAGCGAGTCGACGCCGAACTTTTCGAGCAGGTCGACGCGCGCGCCGAACTCGCCTGCCCCGGTCCCCCCGTCGATCCCGACGCCGATCCTGATCTTCAGCTCGTCCGCCACCGCGGCTCCTCTCCCCGTCCGGCGGCCGCGCCCCGGCGGCCTCCCCTGGTTCAAGTCGCACCCGGCGCGAGGCATTCCGCGCCCGGCATGGCTGTCCTGTCCCCGGGAGGGGGAGGATCACCAGGCGGACGGCCCGGTCGCCACCACGGCGAGCCCGATCGACGCCAGCGACAGTCCCATGGTGCTCTTCACTGTTCGTCCTCCTGAACCGGCGTCGGCTGTCCGTCCGGGACGAGCTTGGGCGGCACCCGTACAAGACCCGTACAACACGGGACAGGGGTTGACGCGGGAGCGTCCGATGCCAGACTTGGGCCTTCGAGGGACGAACCGGGGGACGAACATGACGGCGGCGACGCAGGACAGCCTGTGGATCAGGAGTTACCACCCCGCACCGGAAGCCGCGATCACGCTGCTGTGCTTCCCCCACGCGGGCGGCTCGGCGAGCTACTTCCACCCGGTGTCGGCCGCGCTGTCACCCCGGGTGGAGGTACTGGCCACGCAGTATCCCGGCAGGCAGGACCGTGGCTCCGAGCCGCTGATCGACGACCTCACGGTGCTCGCCGACCGCCTCGTCGACCTGGTCGCCGCGCGCGCCGGGAAGCCGCTGGCGTTGTTCGGCCACAGCATGGGTGCCAGTCTCGCCTTCGAGGTCGCCCGGCGGCTGGAGCGGCGCGGGGTGACGCCGTCCGCGCTGTTCGTCTCCGGGCGCCGCGCCCCGACCGCGCCGCGCGACGAGCGGCAGCACCTGGGCACCGACGCCGAACTGGTCGCCGAGATGAAGCGGCTCAGCGGCACCGACTCCCGCCTGCTCGATGACGAGGACATCGTCGCGATGGTGCTCCCGTGGGTGCGCAACGACTACAAGGCCGCCGAGACCTACCGCTACCAGGACGGCCCGGACGTGAGCTGCCCGGTGGTGGCGATGGTCGGCGACGCCGACCCGAAGGCCACGGCCGAGGAGGTCGGTGCCTGGCGGCGGCACACGTCCGGGGCGTTCGAGCTGGTCACGTTCCCCGGCGGCCACTTCTACCTCAACGACCAGAACGCGGCTGTGCTGCGCGTGCTCACCGACCGGCTGGGCGTCACCCCCTGAGCTTCAGGCCGCGTCGTGGAACACCAGTCCCAGCGTGTGCCGGACACCCGAGCGCACGGTCGAGACCCCGTGCCGCATGGGCGCCGCCGAGAACCCCCTGACCGAGCGGACCGGGCGGTCGCGGGTGGTGAAGATCAGGCCGTGGCCTTGGCGCAGCACGTGCGCGGTACCGCGGGACTGGGCCCGCGGGCGCTGTTCCACCAGCAGGAACTCGCCGCCGACGTGATCGACGCCCGGTTCGTCGAGCCCGATCACCACCTGCAGCGGGAAGACGAGGTCACCGTAGAGGTCGCGGTGCAGCGCGTTCCAGTCCCCGGGGCCGTACCGCAGCAGGATCGGGGTCGGCTTCGTCTGCCCGGCACGGTGGCAGCGGTCCAGCCACTCCTCGAACGAGTCCGGCCACGGGCTGGGACGGCGGAGCCGGGCCGCCCAGTCACGGGCGATGGGCAGCAGGAGGGGGTAGAAAGCCTCGCGCAGCCGGAGCACCGGCTCGGGCAGGGGCCGCGCGAAATACCGGTACTGGCCGGAGCCGAACCGGTAGCGCGCCATGTCGATGGTCGACCGGAAGTGGTGGACCTGGTCGTACAGGCCGGAAATCTCACGGCATCGAGCGGGCGTGAGCAGCGGGCCGGTCGGTGCGGAGCCGTATTCGTCGAGTTCAGCGGCCAGCGCCGCCCAGTCGAGCGCGGCGGGAGCGGGCGCGGTGGAGACGGGCATGGCTCATTCGACCACCGGTGACGCGCCCGGTCCGGCGGAAATCGGACGCCGCGTCAGGCGGTCGCCTCGATCACCCGGCTACCCGAGCGCTGCCGGAGCTGGGTGGTGCACGACCTCACCACCGGCACCTGGCGCTGGCGGCATTTGGCCCGCGCCACCGTGCTGATCGCCCCGCTCAGCGCGGTGTGGCTGCTGCTGCCCGGCCCGCTCGGCCTGCGGCTTTCCCTGGTGCTGGTGGCGTACTTCTGCTCCTTCGCCTAACTGGAGGAGAGCGCCGAACACCGGCTGGCCAAGCACCGGTCACCCTGGCGGCACCGGCAAGCGGATCCGCGCCGAGGCCGAGTCGGAGATCCGCGAGCGGTACCTCGCGCGCTACCGGCAGAACTGAATTGGGGCGACGGCTAGAGTGCGCCTCGATGAGACGCAAGCTCCAGTCGCCACTGCCCCAGCGGCACGGCCTCGATCCGGCCAGGCTCAAGATGCCCGCCGAAGGACCGTGGACGACGCTGCGGGAGCACCTCGTCGAGCGGCTGCCGAGGGTCAGCCAGGACCGGATCGACGAGATGCTGCGCGAAAGCCTGATCGTCGGCCTCGACGGGCCGCTGGGTGTCGACGCGCCGTTCGTGCCGGACTCGTTCATCTGGTTCCACCGCGACCTGCCCGAGGAGGTGGCGGTGCCGTTCGAGATCGGCGTCGTGCACCGCGACGAACACCTGCTGGTGGTGGACAAGCCACACTTCCTCGCGACCATTCCCCGCGGCAGCCACATCCTGGAGACCGCGCTGGTGCGGCTGCGCCGCGAATTCGGCCTTCCCCAGCTCGTCCCGGCCCACCGCCTCGACCGCGTGACGGCCGGGCTGGTGATGCTCGTGAGCACTCCCGAGCGCCGCGGCGCGTACCAGACGTTGTTCCGGGATCGCTTGGTGCACAAGGAATACGAGGCGATCGCGCGGTACGACGCCGAGCTCGCGCTGCCGCGCACGGTGCACAGCCGCATCATCAAGGAGCGCGGGATCATCACCGCCCAGGAGGTCGACGGGCCGCCGAACGCCGAGACCCGCGTCGAGCTCCTCGAGCACCGCGACGGCCTCGGCCGCTACCGCCTGCTGCCCACGACCGGCCGCACGCACCAGCTCCGGCTGCACATGAGCGGGCTGGGCGTGCCGATCCTCGGCGACGACTTCTACCCGGTGCTCACCGAAACCCCCCTCGACGACTTCACCCGGCCCCTGCAGCTGCTCGCCAAGGTGCTCGCCTTCGACGACCCGATCACCGGCGAGCCGAGGCGGTTCGAAAGCCGCCTCACGTTGCGCGCGTGGACCTCGCTGGCCGAGTGGGCGGCCCCGCCCGCGCTCCCCAGCGCGCCATGAACGGACCGTTCATGGCGTGGCCGGGCCCGCTCCGCTGCTGGTGCGATAGGCGCCGAACTTGTCGTAGTAGCTGCCGCTCGGGCTGGAGATGGTCTGCTTGAGCGAGCCGTTGAGGTAGACCTTGTGGGTCTGGCCGGGGATGTTGACGGTGTTCACGCGCACGCTCGTGCCCACGGTGGCTCCGCTGGCGAGCGTCTGGCCGCCTTCGACCGCGTACATCCGGCCGCCGCCGTAGGTGGCGTACCGGCGCTCGGCCCGCTGGTCACCGCTGTTCGTGGAGCAGGTCAGCTGGAAGGTGAGGCCGCTGGCCACCCCGCAACCGCGTTCCTGCACCGTGTACGAGGGCGACTCGGAGATCCAGCAAAAGGTCCAGATCTTTCGGCCGACAGGACCTGGAAAGAGACTGTACGAGCCGGACTCGGTTCCGCCAAGGGCCACCGAGGTTTCCCGGCCCGCCTTGACGATTTTATTTGTCACTGCTTGGCTGCCTGCATGCTGGACGTCGAAGTGATCGAGAACCCGGCCACCGCCGCCGTGGCACTGGACCCCGTTCGCGGCCGGTTGCTGGCTTCACTGGGCGAACCGGCGTCCGCGGCGACGCTGGCCACCCGCGTCGGCCTCACCCGGCAGAAGGTGAACTACCACCTCCGGGCGCTCGAAGCCCACGGGCTGGTGACCCTGGTCGGGGAACGCCGGTGGGGCGGCCTCACCGAACGGCTCTTCGCCGCCACCGCCGCGTCGTACGTGGTTTCCCCGGACGCGCTCGGCGAACTCGCGAGTGCTCCGGGAGCCACCCCGGACCAGCTTTCCTCGTGCTACCTGATCGCGCTCGCGGCGCGGGTGGTGAGCGAGGTGGGCGGGCTCGCCCGCCGCGCCAGGAAGGCGGACAAACCGCTGGCCACCCTGGCGCTGGACACCGAGATCCGGTTCCGCTCCGCGGCGGAGCGATCCGCCTTCGCCGACGACCTCGCGAACGCCGTCGCCGGCCTGGTTTCGCGCTACCACGACGAAAACGCGCCGGGCAGCCGCGCGCACCGGCTGCTGGTGGCCGCGCATCCCGTCCCCCGGGCGCCGTCGTGACCGCGCGGCGTCAGGCGCCGGAAAGTCGTTCCGCCAAGCCGTCCAGCCCCCGCGCGATCATCGCGCCGTAGCCGTCCTCACCCAGCTCCCCCACCGCGGCGAGACCAAGCTCGAGCTGCCGACGGGCCGCGGGGAAGTCGCCGAGCTTGCGGTAGACCTCGCCGAGATTCAGGTGCAGCGACGGGAAGAACGCCGCCACCGTGGCGGTGACCCCGGCCCGCCGGGCGCGCTCGTCGGTCACCAGGCCCGCCGCGTCCAGCGCGCGGAGATCCCACTTCAGCTCTTCGCGCGGATCCTCCTGCAGGTCAGCCATCCAGTGGGCCAGCGAGAGCCGATGGAACGGGTCCCCGCCGGGCTCGATCTCCGCCCAGAGCACGGTGAACACCTCACGGGCCCGCTCGGCCTCACCCCGCTGGGCGAGCTCGATGCCGTGGCCGATCCGGATCATCCACTCGTCGGGCTCGGTCATGCCTCATTCTAGAACACCTGTTCGATCCCGGTGTAGGGTGGGGTCATGTCACAGGCACTTCAGGGCTCGCTGTTCGGCGAGTGCGAGCCGCTCGGCTTCCGGCCGCTCGGTGCGCACTCGCCGCTGCGGACGACGCTGGGCCAAGGCGCGTGGATCGACGTGCTGCCCGGCTGGTTCACCGGCGCGGACGAGCTGTTCAGCGGGCTCGCCGAGCAGGTGCCCTGGCAGGCGGAGCGGCGGCGGATGTACGACCGCGTGGTGGCCGTGCCCCGCCTGCTCAGCTTCTACCGCGAAGCGGATCCGCTCCCCCATCCCGTCCTCGCCGAAGCGCGCGACGCGTTGTCCGCGTACTACGCGGCGGAGCTCGGCGAGCCGTTTCGCACCGCCGGGCTCTGCTACTACCGCGACGGCCGGGACAGCGTCGCCTGGCACGGCGACACGCTGGGCCGGGCCCTCACCGAGGACACCATGGTCGCGATCGTCTCGGTCGGCGCGCCCCGGCAGCTGGCGTTGCGCCCGCGCGGTGGCGGCGGGGAGATCGTCCGGCACGCGCTCGGCCACGGCGACCTGATCGTCATGGGCGGCTCGTGCCAGCGCACCTGGGAACACGCGATTCCGAAGACGGGCAGGCCGGTGGGCCCGCGGATCAGCGTCCAGTTCAGGCCGAGGGGAGTCCGATGAGAGCTTCGTCCAGGTCGGCGTAGCAGCGGACGACGGTGTCGACCTTCGTCAGCCGCAGCAGCCGGGGCTGTGTCCGGCCGGTGTGGACCACCCGCAGCGACTGGCCGGCCCGCCGTGCCAGGATCTCGGCTTCGATGAGCAGCGAGAACGCCGTGGCACTCACGAAACCGGCGCCGGTCAGGTCCACCACAACGGCCCGCAGCGCCGTGCCGAGCCGCGGCAGCAGCAGCTCACGCAGCTGGGGAACGGTGGCACTGTCCAGCTCACCGGTCACGGTGAGCACCACGACCCCGCTGCGGGGGCGGCTGGCGCGCAGGTGGAACAGGCTTCGGCTGGGGGTGGACACACCTTCGCGGGCCAGGGTTCTCGACATGGGCACAGCTCCTCGCACTCCGTCACGGACCGGAGGGCTGCTGGCTGAACCCGTCAGACCACCCTAACTCCAACCGGCGGTCACAGCAGCGTGGTTACAACAGCGTGGTTAGGAGCGGCGTGGTTAGGAGCGGCGTGGCTACTTGAGGAGCACGGGCAGGGCGTCGACGCCGTAGACGATGGACACCTGGCGGAAGGCCAGGTCCTCGGGCTCGACGGCCAGACGCATCTTCGGGAACCGCCGCACGAGGGCCGGGTACGCGGCGCGCAGTTCCATCCGGGCCAGCTCGGCGCCGATGCAGCGGTGGATGCCGTAGCTGAACGCGAGGTGCGAGGTCGCCGCGCGGCCGCCGTCGAAGCTTTCGAGGCCGCCGCCGAGCGCGGGGTCCCGGTTCGCGCCGCTGAGCGAGACGAGCACGATGTCGCCCTCGGCGATCCGGACCCCGCCGATCTCCATGTCCTCGGTGGCGAAACGCGGGAACGCCATCTGCACCACCGTGAGGTAGCGCAGCAGCTCCTCGACGAACTTGTGCACCGACTCGTCGTCCCCGCGCACGGCGTCGAAGGCGCCGGGGTCGCGCAGCAGCACCAGCGCGCCGAGCGCGAGCATGCTCGCCGTGGTCTCGAGGCCACCGGTCAGGACTCCGTCGGCGAGCCCGGCGAGCTCGCGGTCGTCGATCTCGTCGCCGTGGTCCTTGATCAACATGCCGAGCAGGCCGTCGCCGGGCTGCTCGCGCTGCTTCTTGACGACGTCCATCAGGTACGAAAGCGATTCGGTCATCGCGCCCAGCGAGGCACCGGCGCCGCCGAACAGGTCGAACCGCGCGGTGCTCAGGCGCTGGAACTCTTCACGGTCCTCGTAGGGCACCCCGAGCAGCTCGCAGATGGTCAGCGACGGGATCGGCAGCGCGAAGGACTCCCAGAGGTCGACCGGTCCTTCGGCGTTTTCCATCGCGTCGAGCTGGGCGGCGACGATCTCGTCGATCCGCGGGGTCAGCCGCGAGAGGCGGCGCATCGTGAATTCCGGGGTGAGCAGTTTGCGCAATCGCGTGTGCACCGGCGGATCCGCGAAACCGAGGCCGCCGGGATTCTGCTCGGCCGTCACCCCCGCGCTGCCGACGAGATTAGTGAAATCAGTGCTGAATCCCTTCACCCGGCCGAGAATCGCCTTCGATTCCTCATAACCGGTGACCAGCCAGGCATTCATCCCGAAAGGCAGATCCAGCTTGGCTATCGGTGCTTCCTCGCGCCGTTGGCGCAGGTCCGGCACCGGGTCGAGGCCGTCCCGTTTGAGCGGCATCAACGCCGCCTCGGGCAGGAACGAGATTTTCGACAGGTCGAAACCGTTCTTCTGCTGACGCGCGAGATAACGACGGCCGACCCAGGCGAGAACTCGTGAGCGGATAGTGCTCATGATCCGAGACTACCGCACGATCCGGAACGGAATCCCCGCCACCGAACCGTGTTCCAGCTCACGGGGAACGGTACGCGGGCCTCTTCCACAGTTGTTCACTCCACAGTGGTCGGACGGACGCGGCACCGGGTTCCCGCGCCCGGTGGTGGGCTCCGTCACGATGGTGAGGTACTTCAAAGTGCGTACTGCCGCGCGGGCACTCGGCACTGCGAAACTCGGCTGATGACGAGCGAGCCGGTGCGCTGATGCGCGTCCTGTTCTCGGCGATGGCCGCCGCCGGGCATCTCCGGGCGCTCGTCCCGCTCGCCAGGGCGGCCTTGCTCGCCGGGCACGACGTCCGGGTGGCCACACCGGGCACCGCGAAGGCACAGGTCACCGCGTACGGCCTGGAGCACCTTCCCGCCGGGCGGGACTGGGTCGGCGCCGACGTCCGCCGCGTCGCCCGCGGGAGCTGCCCGCCGCCGGACCAGGGACAACGCCGCACCCGGTTCCTCCGCACGACCGGCTATCCGGGGCCAGAGGCCCTGCGCACCGCCCAGGACCTGCTGGATCACGCGCGCTCGTGGCGACCCGACGTCGTCGTGCGCGAGAACGCCGAGTTCGGCGCGTACCTGGCCGCCGAGGTGCTGGACGTCCCGCACGTATCCGTCGGCGCCTCCGGCGGTTCGGCGGCGCACCTGGACCCGGCCGTGCTCGCGCCCGCGCTCGACGTCAACCGGTCCGTGCTGCGGCTCCCGCCGGATCCCGGGGGCCGCCGGATCCACGCGTACCTGCACGCCAACCTGATGCCCGGCGAGTACGACCCCGGCGAGCTGGCGATCCCCGGGGTCCGCTGCTACCGGCAGGAGAACCCGGTGTTGCCGGGCGCACGCCTGCCGGACTGGGTGGCCGGGCTGGACGAGGCACCGGTGCTGGCCGTCTTCGGCAGGCCGCACCCGCTCGACGTGTCCTGGCGGCCGGTGGCCGAGGCGGTCGTCGCGGGTCTCGCCGCGCTCGGCAGGCCCGCGATCGTGGCGGTCGGGACCGATCCGGCGAGCTTCGGCAAGGCCCCGGGCCGGGTCCGGGTGGTGGAACGGATTCCGCGGTCGCTCGCACTGGAAGCCGCGGTTTTGTTTGTCCACCACGGTGGTTTCACCAGTGTCCGCGAGAGTGTGCGTTGCGGGGTGCCGATGGTGGTCCTGCCCCGATGCCCCGCCTCGCTGGCCAACGCCGCCCGCTGCGCCGAAACCGGGATGGCCGCGGTGCTGCCGCCCGACGCCGTCACGCGGGAGTCGGTGCGTGAGGTCTGCGCGAGCGTGCTCAGCCGGCCGTCCTATCAGGAGAACATCGCGCGGATGCGACGCCGGATGCTCACGCTGCCCCCGGTCACCGAGCTGCTGACCGATGTCGAGCGGCTGGTGTCAAGCTCGTGACCAGCCCGCGGCCCGCGACGGGAGCCCACCGTCTTCGAACCGCGCGCGCACGGTGGCCAGTTCGTCACCGCGCTCGTCGGACCACGCCCTGATCCCGCCGATCAGGGCGACCAGCTCGGCTCCCAGCATGGTCGGCCGGTACTCGGATCTTCCCTCGCAGGTCAGCGGGCCGTGGACGAAACCGTCCCGCTGCAGCGCGCGCAGCGTGTCGACCAGCACCTTGTGACTGATCCCGTCGAGGCGGCGCTGGAGCTCGTTGAAGTGGCTGCAACCCTCGTGCACCGCTTCGAGCGCGAGCACCGACCAACGTCCGGTCAGCGCGCCGAGCACCCGCGCCAGCGGGGTCCCGGCGAACCGCGCCGCCCCCGGTGCGACCGGTTTCCGATACCGACCCACAGCACTCGCCCCCCACGGCCCCGGTGTCCTGTCCACTGGGACACGGCCGGACCAGATCCGCCATTGGGACCGCTTGGTCTAGACCACGTCGTGGTCGACGCTACCAGGCGGAGCCACGGGCCGGGAGCGCCGGAAGTCAGTGCAGGGGGAACTGGCGGTCACGGGTGACGAGGCCGTGCTCGGTGGCGATCTCGTGGAAATACGGCCGCCCGCGGTCGTCCGTGCCGGTGAACAGCGTGCGGGAACTGCCGTCGGACTCGGTGTTGACCCCGTTCGTCCTGGCCAGCACGCCGGTGGACCTCAGCCACTCCCGGGACCCGGCCACCGGGCGCCAGTGGCGGCCGTCGCCGGTCTCGTCGCCCAGGATCTGGGTCATCTCGACCGTGCCGGTGAGCTTGAAGTTCTGGTCGTCGACGAAATCCGCCGCCGAGGAGTCGACCGTGAGCGGATACGACCAGGAATGCCGGTCCGCCGCCCCAACGCGGCCGTCCACAGTGGACACCGACGTCTGCTGCCCGGCGTCGGTCTGCGCCACGTGCTGGACAAAGCCGTTCCCGGTGATGTCGCCGCTGTTGCGGTAGTCCCTGGTCCGCTCGACGCGGGTGTAGACCCGCCCGGCCGAGGTGTCCACATATCCGGCCGTGACGTCGTCGCGCCGCGCGGTGACCGTCGCGTTCACCCCGCCGCTGATCTCCTTCTCGGCGGTCTTTTGCGCCGCGACCGGTGCGACGTCGTGCCGGGTCAGCGCGCCGCTCGTGCGGGTCGCGCCCTTGTCGGTGAACAGCAGCAGCGTCGGGCTGACACTCCAGCTGCCGCCAATGTTCGCGATGTCGAAGGACAGGTCGTGGCTCTTGCCGTCGACGAGGGTGCCGGCGAACGGCGTGACGTCGACGGTCTCGGCGAGCAGGCTGAACGTGCCGATCGCGACCACCGGGCGCCACAGCGTCGGCACGATGCCACCGGAGTAGATATGCGGGAAGGTGTGCACCCCGGCGACCGCGACGCCGTCGAGCGCGGCGTTCGCCTCGCGGAACGGCCCGTGCCCGCAGAGTCCCGCCGCCGGATAGCGTGCCGAGACGGTGTCGGGGACGGCGTCGAACCACTGCTCGTCGCAGGCGCCGCCCTCCAGCGTCACCTCGAGGTAGGCGCGGGTGATGTTGCGCGGCAGGTCCTCGAGCTTGAAGTGGACGGTGCCCGCGCCTGCGTTCGCGTCCTGGTGGGGGAAACCGGCGACGTGGTCGGCGACCTCGGCGGCCGGAGTGTGCCGGTCGGCCTGGTAGTAGGTCAGCGTAACCGTCTGGGCGTAGATCCCGGTGTAGACCGAGGAGGTGTAGTTGCCGATGCCGCCCTTGAAAGGCTGCGGCGTGCGCAGCAGGGCGCTGTAGCGCGTGACGTCCTTGTCGAAGTGGTAGGTGATCGCCCGCTTGCCCTCCCCGCTCGGCTCCTCGGTGGTGCCCCAGTAGACCTCGGTGCCGCCGATGTCCAGGTCACCGATGCGGTCGTACTGACGGCCGCTGACGGTGATCGTCTGGTCGAGCACGACCTTCGCCCACGGACCGGGGCACGACTTCGGCGGCGCGAGCGTGCCGGAGTAGAACCGCTGCGAGCCGTCGGTGGCGTTGGAGAGGAACTTGTCGGCCAGCGTGACCTGACAACTGTGCGTCGCCGGACGGGACACCGACGGAGCCGCGGCGACCGGATTGTCGGTATCGCCCTCGACCACCCCCATGGCCACCCCCTCGGCCACCCCCTCCGACGCGGGCACAGCCGCGAGGAACAACGCCAGAAAAGCCGCCAGAACCACGGAAAGAACCCTCACGCGTACCCCTTCACCGGGTTGATCACCGCTTCGCAGCCTAACCCGGCGCGGGCACGACGAACGGCGGGAACCCGGCCCGCTGTGAGTGTCATGAAAGGGTCTTTCAGGGCAATTTTTGCCCTGAAAGACCCTTTCATGACACTAGGGGCCGAGCCACCGGAAGCAGATCCAGCCCGGCAACGGCGGGTGGTCCCTGGAGGCGCGCCGGGTCGGGGCACCGGCGCGCCGTCCAGGCGTTCAGCTATCCAGGGCCAGTGCGATGGCTCCGAGCAGGGCGGCGTCCTGGTCGAACCGGGCCGCCACCAGCTCGGGTGGGAACGGCACGGCGTGGGCGAGCCGGTCGCGCAGTGCGGGCAGCAGCACGTCCGCCGAACGCACGAGCCCGCCGCCGACCGCGATCCGCTGGGGATCGATGGCCAGCGCCAGGTTCGCCACGTGCATGGACAGCTCGTCCAGCGCCGCGGTCACCAGTTCCTTGGCGGCGACGTTCTCCCTGGCCAGGGCGAACAGCTCACCGGCGCTGACCGGGCGGCCGAGCAGTCTGCTCGCCCGGCCGCCCAGCCCACGCCCACCGACGGCTTCCTCCAGCGGCGCCGCTCCGCTGGCGAAACCCTCGGTGTCCTGCGGGGCGAGCAGGTTGTACCCGATCTCGCCCGCAGCTCCGTTGGCGCCGGCCAGCAGCCGGCCGCCCACCAGTATCGCCGCGGCGATACCGGTGCCCAGTGAGAGGAACACCGCGGGATCGGCGTCCTTCAGCGCTCCCCACTTCGCTTCGGCCAGCGCCGCCGCCTTCGCGTCGGTGCCGACCTCGATCGGGAGGTCGCCGAACTCCGCCGCGACCAGCTCGCGCAGGTGCAGCCGCTCCCAGCCGGGGACGTTCGGCGCCAGCAGGATCCGGTCGGGTAGCACGATCCCGGGGCTGACGACGCCGATCGCGATCACCCGGTCCGTCGCGTCCTCGTCGGCCAGCAGGCTCCTGGCCCCGGCGAGCGCGCGGGTGACCACCTGCGCGGCTCCCGCCGCCGCGTCGGTGTCCAGCCGGCGGGTGGCCAGCAGGTTCCCGTCGCGGTCGGCGATGCCCAGCGCGACCTTCGTGCCGCCGAAATCGATCCCGAGAATCACCTCTGATCGGGTGGTCACTCCTTGGTCCCCTCTGTCACCGGGCGCTGGTCGGCCGCCGGTGCGACGGGCGCGGTGCCGGTGCCCGCGGTGTGGTGGCCGTAGCCCATGGCCGTGACGACGACGCGGCCGGTGTTGAACCCGTCGATGCTGACCACCGGCGCCGACCCCTGGAGGTCCGCCGCCTGGTACGTCGCGGTCAGCGTCTGGGACTGACCGGGCCACAGGGTGGTGTCGTTGTCGTCCCAGGTCGCGTTGCGGAGCTGGTTGTCCCCGGACGCTTCGCGACCGTCGACGGTCCCGCGGCGCACATCGGCCCGCAGGAAGAACCCGACCGCCGGCGTGTCCGAGGTGTTGGTGACGGTCACCGAGGTGACGGTGTCGTCCCCGTTCGGACCGGCCTGACGCTTCGTCGTCGCGGTCGCGCTGACCTTGCCCTTCGGCAGGTTCTGCAACCCCGTCAGGTCGCTGTACTGCGACAGCGTCGCGTCCGGCTCGCCCAGGGTCTTCGACCAGTCGACGACGTCCTTCTGCGTCGAGAGCCAGTAGACGTTGCGGTCGACGACCTTGCCGCCCTGCTTGACCTGCAGCTCCACGAAGTACACCTGCGCCTTCGCGGGGGCCTTGGTTTCGGCCGGGACCTTCGGCTTGAGGACGTTGTTCTTCACGACCTGGCTGCCCAGCGAGACGCCGTTCGCGGTCTGGTCGTCGAGCACCTTGCCCGCGGTGTCGTACACCTTGGCCTGCACCGAAAGACCCGACTGGTTCCCGGCGCCGAGGTTGTCCAGCGTCACCGAGCCGTTGTCGTAGCCGTAGATCGCGTGCAGCGGCTTGTTGGCCGTCTTGGCGCCGTAGAACGCGCCCGCCTGGTCACCGTCGTTGTTGTAGAGCGACCAGAGCAGTGTCGGCCAGCCCTTGTTCAGCTGCCAGTAGACGATGCCGGTGGCCGGGTTGGCCTTGTCCGTCGAGTGGTGCAGGAACGACTCGAACTGCGAGCGGGTGTTCTCGTAGTTCGCGAGCTGCGCCTGCTTGACGTAGGACTCCAGCGAGTTCCACTTGCCGTAGCGATGGGTGATGGAGTTGTCGAGGTTGTAGAGCGTGCCGAACTTGTAGCCACCGTGGCCGGGCTCGAAGTTCGCGTGGTACTGGTTGTACTCCGGGTCCTTCCAGAGCTTCTCCTGCTCGGCGGGCGAGAGGAAACGCTTGATCGAGTCCAGCGTCGGCACGGTGTGCCCGGCGCTCTGCTCGCTCGCGAAGCCCCACGAGCCACCGACGTTGGTACGGCTGGAGTCACCGGCGTCGAAATGCGTGGTGTCGTACCAATACGTCGGCGGGACCCAGTTGTACGGCCCCTCCTTCTCCCCTGACTGGCCCAGCGTCGGGGTGCTCTTGTACTCCGCCGAAGCGATCACGGGGACCTGGAAATCAGCCTCCTTGAACGCCTTCAGCGTCTCGCTCTCCTGACGCGGGAGGGGCTCGTTGTCGCTCCACCCGTAGTTGAAGACGCTCGGGTGGTTCCGCTCCATCTGGCCGATCGTGTAGGCCGAGTCGTGCATGATCCGGTAGTCGCGCTCGGTCAGCTTCGACGCGTCCTCGGGCTGCCAGGCGTCACAGCAGAGGAAGCCGCCGATGACCAGCAGGCCCGCGCGGTCGGCCTGGTCGTAGAAGTCCTGCGGCATGTCGTGGCCCTCGAGGCGGATGCCGTTGAGGCCCAGGTTCTTGATCAGCGCGATCTGGTGCGCCGCGTCGGCCTGGTCGTAGCGCAGGAACAGGTCCGGGGCGAAACCGCCGCCGCGGAACACGAATTCCTTGCCGTTGACGCCGAACTGGCGCGCGCCCTGTAGCAGCTGCGTGGACTTGCCGACCAGCTTCGAGCTGATCGAGCGGATGCCGAAGGTGCTCTCCGAGGACGTCGAGACCACACCACTCTGGGCGACGGCGGTCTTCAGCGTGTACAGCGGCTGGTCGCCCATCGAGTAGGGCCACCACAGCTTCGGCTGGACGATCTTCGGCGGCGTGAAGGACACCGTCTGCTTGCTGTTGGCCGGGACGGTCACCGACTTCTTGACCACGATCGGCGCGCCGCCGCCGGACGGCGGGACGACGGTGGCGCTGACGTCACCGGTCTGCGCGGAGCCCGCGTTGTTGGTGACGTCGACCTCGACGGTCAGCGCCGAGGTGGCGCCGTCGGCCGCGGTGTTCTGGTTGACGTGCGCGTTGTCGCCGGTGAGCGCGTCGGAGATCTGCAGCTGCGGGGCGAACTGGACACCGGTGTTGTTGTCCGGCGGGAGCTGGCCCCAGTCGACCTGATCGAGGGTGTACATCTTCAGCGGGTCGTTCGGATAGACCTTGATCGCCACGGTGTTGACGCCAGGACGCATCACCTTCGTGATGTCGAAGGTGTGCCCGGCGAACGCGCCGCTGACGACGTCCTTCGTGGCGATCTGCTTGCCGTTGACCCAGACGTCGCCCTCGCCGATGATGCCGGGGATGGTCAGCTTCGCGTTCTGGCCCGGCTTGTACGCCGGGGTGAAGTCGGTGCGGTACCACCACGGGTCGGAGAACGGCTTGGTGACCACGGGGCCCAGCTTGTCGACGTACCCGAAACACTTGCGCATGTTGTCGGAGAAGTAGACGTCCGGGCACTTGCCGTTCTGCACCAGCGCGGTGAGCTCGGTGCCCGGCGCGCCCGCGTCGTCCGGCTTGACCTTCAGCCAGCCCGAGGTGCCGTAGCCCGGCGTGGAGACCTTGTCGCCGCCGTCGGTCACGGACGCGGTGGTGAGCACCTGCCAGCCCTGCGTGCCGATCGGCGTGCGCGCCCGCGGCTTGGCGGCCGCCGACCGCAGATCCGCCTGCTGTGCCGCGGCGGGGTTCGCCACACTGAGCACGCCCGGCAGCAGGATCAGCGCGGCTCCCGCCGCCAGCCGGGCCAAGGACGACCTCGTCATGCTTGTGCCCCTTCGATTCGAGTGGATCCGTCGCCTTCGGCGAAGGCCTCGTGGATGGTCTTGGGCCCGAACGGCCAGGTCTGCTCGGCCTTGGCGTAGATGCCGAAGGCGATGACGCCCAGCACGATCCAGCCCACGGACAGGCCGATCGAAAGCCAGCTGGCCGAGACATAGATGTAGACCCAGCCGATCCCGGCGATGACCGTCGGGATCGGGTAGAGCCACTGGCGGTACGGGCGCCGCAGGTCCGGCCGCCGCTGCCGCAGCACGACGAGTGCGGCGATCTGCGCGACCGACTGGATGAGCACCAGGACGGTCACGGCCGCGTTGATGACGGTGGTCAGGGTGAACAGCGAGCCGATCGCGGTGATCAGGCCCATCGCGAGCACGCCCGCGGTCGGCAGGTTCAGCTTGGGGTGCAGCTTGGCGAACACCGGCAGGAAGACCTTGTCCCGCGCGGCCTCGAACGGCACCCGCGAGCCGCCGAGCAGCCCGGCGAAGACGGACCCGATCGCGGCGATCACGATGAACACCGTGATGGTCTTGGCGACCCCGGTACCCCAGGCCTGCTCCAGCACGCTGGACGCGACCGAGGTGGCCTTCTCCAGCTGTTCGAGCGGGATGGAGCCGAGCACGCCGACCTGCAGCAGGAAGTAGAGGCTCATGATGCCGAGGATCGAGAAGATGATCGAGCGCGGCAGCGTCCGGCCGGGGTTCTTCACCTCGCCGCCGAGGTAGGCGGAGGTGTTGTAGCCGAGGTAGTCGTAGATGGCGATGATCAGGCCGGCGCCGAGGCCGGTCCAGAACGCGCCGCCGCCGAACAGGTCGAACGCGCCGGGGGTGAAGGCGAAGGCCTGCGCGGCGCTGAAGTGCGAGAACGCCGCCACGATCACGGACAGCACGGCGAACAGCATGATCGCGAACAGCACGGTGGTGAGCTTGCCGATCTGGCCGATCTTGCGGAACAGGGCCAGCACGATCAGCAGGATGACGCCGATGCCGACGATCTTGCCGAGGCCGGTGGTGCCGCTGTCGTCGGTCATGGCCGGGAACAGGTAGCCCAGGTACTGGACGAGGCCGATGATGCCGGTGGACATGATCAGCGGGATGAACAGCACCGCGCTCCACGCGAACAGGAACGGCATCAGCCGCCCGGTGCGGTACTGGAACGCCTCGCGCAGGTAGACGTACGTGCCGCCGGCGCCGGGCATCGCCGCGCCGAGCTCGGCCCAGATGAGCCCGTCGGCGAGCGCGATGATCGCGCCGATGATCCAGCCGAACATGGCCTGCGGGCCACCCATGGTCGCGACCATCGCGGGGATGGTGACGAACGGGCCGATACCGCACATCTGGGTCATGTTGATGGCGGTCGCCTGCAGCGGACCGATCTTTCGTTCGAGCCCGGACTGCGGGGAAACCGCCGCCCCGCTGCCGCCCGGCCGGGTGGGTGAACTCACGCCGCGCCTCCATTCCAATAGTTAGTAAAGTTTCTTAACATAAATCGAGCGCACCCGGAAGGGTTCCGTTCGTAAAGTTGCCGCAACGCAGGATTCGAGGGGTGGACCGAACATGGTGGGGCAGGTGGGGAATCCGGCGAGCATGCGCGAGCTCAATCAGCGCCTGGTGCTGGAAAGACTGCGCGAACAGGGCGAAGCGACGCGCCCGCAGCTCGCCGCCGGAACGGGGCTGTCGAAGCCGACGATCGGGCAGGCGCTGCTGGATCTGGAGCAGGACGGGCTGGTGCGCACCGCGGGACGGCTGCTCGCCGGGCCCGGCCGGGCGGCGGTGGTCTACCAGGCCGACCCGGCGGCCGGGCACGTGGTGGGCATCGACATCGGCCGCCAGTCGATCCGGGTCGCGATCGCGAACCTCGGCGGCAGCATCGTCGCGCGGCTCGACGAGCCCAACCGGTGCCGCTCCGGGAGCGCACTGGTGCGCACGGTGAGCGGGTGCGCCGAACGGGCGATCGCCCAAGCGGGCCTGACGCGCGACGACGTCGTCGCGACCGTCATCGGCACTCCCGGCGTGCCGGACCTCGGGTCCGCGACGCTGCACCGGGCGCCGAACCTGCCCGGCGGGGAGCGCAAGGGCCTGCTCGGCGAGCTCGAAGCGGCGCTCGGGCCGGGACTGGTGGTCGAGAACGACGCGAACCTCTCGGCGGTCGGCGAGTACGAGCTGGGCGCCGGGCTGGGCGTGCGGTCGCTCGTCTGCGTCGCCGTCGGCACCGGGCTCGGGCTCGGCATTCTGGTCGACGGCAAGCTGTTCCGCGGCGCTCACGGCGCGGCGGGCGAGATCGCGTACCTGCCCTATGGCAGGCCGCGCGAGGCGGGCGCACCTCGCCAAGGCCTGATGGAGGTCGCCGCGGCCGCCCGCGCGGTGGTCGGCTCTGCCGCGAGCCACGGACTCGCCGCCCGCACGGCCAAAGACGTGTTCCGGCTGGCCCGCGAAGGCGACAAACGGGCGCGGAAGATCGTCAAGGACGAAGCCGGGAAGCTGGCCTTCGTCGTCGCGTCGGTTTCGGCGGTGATCGACCCCGAGCTGGTGGTGCTGAGCGGCGGCATCGGGGCCAGCGCGGATCTGCTCGTCACGCCGCTGCGCGAAGCGCTCGCCCGCACGACGCCGATGGCGCCGGACATCGTCGCCGGACAGCTGAGCGAGGAGGCGGTGCTCGCGGGCGCGATCTCGACCGCCCTGCACACCGCCCGCGACCTCGTCTTCGACCGCCGGAGCCGCCTCACGTCCTGACCCCCGCCCGCGATTCGTCCCCGCGATTCGTCGACGAGTCGTGGTCTCTCAGTCGCCAAGAGACCACGAGTCGTCGACGACTTGCGTGGGGATGGCGGGGTGGGTGGCGGTGGTGACGGCGTGGAGGACGTCGTCGAGGTCGGCCTCGAACTCGGCCGCCCAGTCGACGGGCGGGTCGAGAAGCCTGCCCAGCCGGTGGTGCGCGGGCAGCTCGCCGGGGCCGAGCTGCCCGCGGCGCGCCCACATGTTCCGGGTGCCGCCGTCGAACCGCCCGCTCACCTCGGAGACGGCGAACCCGAACACGAACGTGGTGAGCAGCCGCTCCAGCCGCGCGGCCGCCGCTTCGGGCACCTCGGCGTCCAGCAGCGCCTGGTAGAGCCGATCGGCCAGCCGGACGGCCTCCCCGCTCGACGCGGGTCTGGTGAACAGCAGGGTGAACACCGCCGGATACTCCCCCGCGAGCCCGCGCACACCGTGCGCGAAGGCCCGGAGCCGGTCGAGGCCGGGCAGCCCCGGATCGGGCTCGGGAAGCAGGGTCAGCAACCGGGTGGCGACGGCGTCGAGCAGGTCGTCCTTGCCGCGGTAGTAGCCGTAGAGCGCCATCGGCGTGACCCCCATCGACGCCGCGACCGCGCGCATCGACAGCGCCTCGAGACCGCGGTCCGCCGCGAGGGCGAGCGCCGCGTCGACGATCTCCGCCCGGCGCGTGGTCTTGATCTTCCGCATCCAGCCAGTCTGCGGTGTAGAGCGGCCACTGCGGCCGATCGCGGCGCAACCTTGCGCGAAGTGATGAATCCGGCGTCGGGGCAGGTGGGACGACGTCACCCGGACGCGCCGCCGAGGCGGTTGCCGGACACGAAAGCCGACCCCATAAGGTTTTCCGGGCTGACACCGGAGGTGAAACCCGATCGTGCCCGTACTCGACTTCTACGAAGTGCTCGGCGTCGGGCGGACGGCTTCGCCGTCGGAGATCAAGACCGCCTACCGCAAGCTCGCGAAGACCCTGCACCCCGACACCGGCGGCACCGTCGGCACCTTCCGCCTGCTGCGGGAGGCCTACGACACGCTCAGCGACCCCGTCCGGCGGGCGGGCTACGACGCCGGGCACGCCGCGCCCGTCCTGGTCAGGACGGCGGCCAAGACGGCGCCCCGGCCCCGCCGCCGCTTCGGCGAGGAGCCCGGCTTCGTCCCCGGCCTGCCGGACCTGGAGCCCGAGGACCTCGAGTGGTGGCCGTTCGCCGGGCAGGACGCGCGGGTGCGGCACGGCCGCCGCCGCGGCCCCGGGCACACGCCGGTGGTCGCCGCGGTCGGTGGCATGGTGCTGGTGCTGCTCCCGGTCCTGACCGGGGTCGGCTTCTCCGCACCGGTGCTGATCGTCTGGCTCCTGCTCACCGCCGGGACGGCGCTGCTGGTGCACAAGCTGGCCCGCGGCTACCTCGCCGCGTCACGGGCACGGGAGCGCTTCGCGGAGGAATTCGGCGGGCGGATCGTGTTCGGCGCGCCCGGCACCGAGGCCGACGAGCTGGCCGAGCGGCTCACCGCCGAGCTGCTCGACGAGTACCTGACCCGGCTGCCCGGCGCCCGGATCTTCCACGGGCTGTCCTGGCCAGGGTCGGTGTTCGCCGACGTCGACCACGCGGTCCTGTGCGGCAAGAGGCTGGTGCTGATCGAGTCGAAACTCTGGCTGCCTGGCCACTATGAGACCGGCGAGGACGATCGTCTCCTGCGCAACGGCCGTGCCTTCCGCGGCGGCGGCAGCAGGCTGGCCGAGAGCCTCGCCGCGTACCGCGAGCTGCTGCCCGGCGTGGCCCTGCGCGGCGCGATGATCATCTACCCCAGCCGTCCCGGCGACCTCAGCGCCGCCGACGAGCCCGAAGCGCCCGCCCCGCCGATGACCCCGGAGCAGTTCCTGCACGAGATCGGCGGCTGGCTGGCCACCGAGCCGTCCACTGTGGACGCGGCAGCGGTGCGCGCGGTCCGCGGCCAGGTCGTCGGCGCCCAGCGCTGAACACTCAGGGGCGGCTCCGGCCGGATCTGACGGTCCCTGAAGGCCACCATCACGGCGTTAGACGCTGTGATGGTGGCCTTCAGGGACCGTCAGCGGGGTGGGCAGGCGGGTGGCGGGTGCGGCCACCCTGGCTGAGCAGGACCAAGGCCCCGATCTCCTTCGCCCGCAGGGCGGCCTCGTGGTCACCTTCCAGCGCGGAGATGATCGAACCCTTCATCAGCAGGTGCCATTGGCGGGCGACCGCGTCCGGCTCCGTCAGTCCGGCGGCTTCAGCGAGGTAGGCGAGGTAGTGGCGGACGTTGGCGAGGTGGCGGATGCTCGCCTGGCGCACCGGGCCGTCCTCGTCCCCCAGTTCGAGCAGCACCCGGATGAACGGGCAGCCCTCGAACCCCGGCTCGCGGAACCAGCCGTCGAACAGGTCGAACACCGCGAGCAGCCGGCCGGCGGGCGTGGCGGACAGCCTGGTCGTGCCCGCCCGGATCCACTCGTCGGTCCAGCGGGTCTCCCGGCGTTCGAGGAAGGCCAGTACCAGCTCCTCCTTCGACAGGAAGTGCCGGTAGAGGGTCATCTTCGCGACCCCGGCCCGCGCGACGACGGCCTCCACCCCGACCGCGCGGATGCCGTGCCTGCTGAACAGCTCGTAAGCCGCGTCCAGCGCGCGCTCCCTGCCCGGCGCCGGCAAGCTCCGGCCGAATCCTGATTCCGTCATCCGCACCCGTCCCCCGCGAAGTGTCGGACAGTCTCCCACAATTGCGGCCCGCCGGACCGGGCGTACGATCGGCGCTCGTGTCGGCCGCAGCCACCCTGGGCACTGTCGCGCTGGTCTACGTGCCCGCCGCGGTGACACCCGGCCCCAACTTCGTCCTCATCGCGCACACCGCGGCAGCCGGTTCACGCCGGGCCGCGGTCGCCGTCGCGCTCGGCGTCGTCGCCGCCGGTGGACTGCTCGCGAGCGTCGCCGTGCTGGGGCTGGGCACGCTGCTGGCGAGCACCCCGTGGCTCGCGCACACGCTGCGGATCGTCTGCGGGCTCTACCTGGCGTACCTGGGCGTCCAGCTGTGGCGTCACGCGCGTGACCCCGAACCGGTCCGGGTGCCGGGTGCCGCGCCACCCGGCTGGTGGACAGCGTTCCGGCGCGGCGCGCTCGGCAACGTCACCAACCCGAAGGCGGCGATCTTCTTCGGCAGCGTGCTGACCGCCACCCTCCCGCCCACCGAACCGGTGGTGCTCAAGCTGGCCGCGATCGCGCTGATCGTCGTCGGTTCGACGGCCTGGCACCTCGGGGTGGCGCTCCTGTTCTCGTCCGCCTCGGTGCAAAAGGGGTACGGCAGGGCGAAGCCGTCACTCAACCGGGTGGTCGGGGTGATCCTGGCCGCGCTGGGCGTCGCATTCACAGTGACCTGACAGTTTCCGGTTCACGAAACGCACAGGTTGGGTGGCTACTGTCGAATCCATGACGACCACCTCCATCACCAGGCGATCGGCCGCGCTCCCCCTCACCGGGGTGGTGGCGATGGCCGCCGGGGCGGCTCTGCTCCTGGTACTGCAGGTCGTGCCGCCGACCAACCAGATCAGCGCGCTGCGGCGCACCATCAGCGAGTACGCGCTGAGCGACATCGGCTGGGTGTTCGACCTCGCGGTCGTGCTGGTCGCGCTCGGCTCGGCGCTCGGCTTCGGGGCGCTGATCCGCCAGTGCCGCGTCCCCGCACGATCGGCCGCCACCGTGTTCTGTGCACTGTGGACAGTCGGCCTGCTGGCCGTCATCGCGTTCCCCAAACACGACTGGGCGCTCGGACCGAATTCGAGCGGCAGCGGCACGATCCACCGCGCCGCCAGTGTGGTGGCCTTCGTCTGCCTGCCGATCTGCGTGCTGCTCGCGGCGAAGAAGGTCTTCCCGCACACACCGCGCAGGCGCACCCTGTCGAGCGCCCTCGCCCTGGCGTCGCTGCTGTGGTTCGCGGTCATCCTCGGCGCCGTCGCGGTCGCCGCGAGCAGCGGCGGCCGCTGGTGGGAGCTCATCCCGCTCGGCCTGGTCGAGCCCGGGATGGCGCTGACGGAGGTACTCGCGCTGATTTCCCTGATCTTCCCCGCCGGTCGCGGCGTGACGGCCGGTCCGGCGGGGCTTCCCGAAGAGTCCTCAACCGAGCTCACCCGGGCCCGGTGACCGGGGGGTCACCGGGAGGCCCGCCGCGCGCCACGCGGCGAAGCCACCGAGGACGTCGCCGACCTCGGTCAGGCCGAGCGAGCCCTTCACCTGGAAGGCAGCGAGGCTTGAGGTGTACCCCTCGTTGCACACGAGGATGATCCGGCGTCCGGTGTCGCCCCGCTCCAGCTCCTTGAGCCGCCACCGACTGCCGACGTCGAGCCGCCATTCGAGGACGTGACGGGACACCGCCACGGCACCGGGGATCTCGCCGAAACGGAAGCGGTACTCGACCGGGCGCAGGTCGACGAGCAGCGCGCCGTCGCGCAGCGCCTCGGCGGCCTCCACGGGGGTGTAGCGGAGCAGCCGCTCGCGGGCCTCGGCCAGCCGCCGCGAGATCAGGTCCTCGTAGTGCGGTGTGGTCATCGGCTCAGTGCCCTGGTGCGCGCGGCGACCCGTTCGAGGTCGGCGGTGTCGGGTTCCGGTGAAGCGCACGCGATCTCCCGCAGATGGTGCGCCCCCGAAGGCAGCCAGCAATAGAAGTTCATCGTGTGCAATGGCCGGGAATAGGCGTGCACGGTGATCGCGGGTTCGGTGGCGACGTTGACCAGGTTGTGCAGGTACCGGGCGCCGAACGCGACACTGTCGCCCGCCCGGTGCGACCGGGTCCGCAGCCGCCGGGCCGCGGGTTCGGCGTGGTCCTCGACCAGGGTGCCCCTGGCCACCGCGAACCCGCCGACGCTGCCGCCGTGATCGTGCAGGAGCGTGTCCTGGCCCCGTTCCCAGCAGATCAGCCACACCTCGAAGCGCTCGTCGTGGTGCAGGCGGGTGAAATAACGTTCGGCGAGGTCGAAGCTGACCAGGCTCGCCCAGCTTTCCGGCCGGGCGGCCACGGCGGCCGCGATCCGGCGCAGGGCGTCCGGCCGGACCTGGTCACCGTCGAACTCGGCAGGGCTCGGCAGCAGTTTCGCCGGGAGCGCGGGCGCGTTCGGAATGTTCGATGTCGTCACGAGACAAGCTCCTCCGCTTGAACCCGCGGCGTGCCGACACCGGCGCGAACGCCTGCCTCGGGCCCACCTGCGGGCCATCTCGTCCCGAGCCGTCCCGCCGCGGTCCCCGGTTTCCCGGAGGCACTGCCGAACAACCCGATGACTGGTATGGAATTATCAGGATTGGCGACCGCATACGGGCGGCGCACCTCCAGTCTAAACCCTTCCGCCCGGCCGGGAAATCGACCGTCCGTGCGGAGCGGTCAAGCCTGGTGCTCCAGCTCCAGCGAGTCGCCGAGGTCGGCGAAGATGAACACCCGCACCGCGTGCCCGGTCTCCGGGTGGACCTGGGCGAGGTAGGCGTGCACCCTGGCGTCGACGATCTCCTCGACGGCACCGATGAAATCCGCCATGGTGGCCTCGTGCAGCGCCTCGTGGTGACGCAGGACGGCCTCCCGGTACCCGCGCTCGCCGAGCACGCTGTCCGCCGCGGTCAGGCTGTCGATCGAGAGCACGACGAGGCTGACCGGGTCCTCCTGACTCACCGAGACCTTGACGTTGCTCGGGCCCCGGCCGTAGAACGATCGTTCGAGCTGGGTGACCCGCTCCGCGACCGCGTTGCGCTGTGCCCGAGTGATCTCCACGCCGACCGATCCCTTCCCCGTCAGTACCGCTCGGAGGCGGCAGGCAAAGGGTACCGGTGTCCACCCGGCGGCGCGTGTCGCGGCTGACACGGTCGTGCCAAATCCCTTGTGGACGGACGATCGGCGAAGGTCGGCGGAGACTGGACCATTCGCCCCAGTGCCCAGTGACCCGATGCCGATTGTGCCGGCGACCTTCGTAGGGCAAATCCCCGATACCGGCACGCCGGTAGTCGATCGGTGACACTATGACATCGGGATGGCATCGAGGCGGCGGGGAGGGGTCTGTGATGTCCGGGGTGCGCGTGAGATACCGCGAGGTGTTCGCGGTCGGGGAGTTCCGGGCGTTGTGGGCCGCGGAAGCCCTTTCCCAAGCCGGTGACCAACTTGCCAGGGTGGCCTTGTCGATCTTGGTGTATTCACGCACCAATTCCACGTTTCTCACCGCGCTGACCTACGGTTTGACGTACCTGCCCACGCTGATCGGCGGCACGGTGTTCGGTTCGCTGGCGGACCGCTGTCCCCGCCGCACGGTGATGATCGTCTGCGACGGCGCGCGAGCCGCTTTCGTGGCCGCGATGGCCATTTCCGGTATGCCGCTCTGGGTGCTGATGGTGCTGCTCGCCGTCGTCGTCGGGGTGGGCGGGCCGTTCCGCCGCCTACCAGGCGTTGCTGCCCGACGTGCTGGGCGACGGGGAGCTGTACGTCGCGGGGATGGCGGTCCGCAACGTGACCGTGCAGACCGCGCAGCTGGCGGGGTTCGCCGGTGGCGGCCTGCTGGTGGCAGCGCTTTCCCCGCAGGGCGGCCTGATCGTGGACGCCGTGACGTTCGCCTTGTCGGGCGTGCTGGTGCTGGCCGGGGTCAAGCTGCGCCCGGCCGCCGAGGCCGAGGCGAAGCACAGCATCCTGTGGCAGGCCTGGCATGGCGTCCGGCTGTGCGCGGGTGACCGGGGGCTGAGTTCACTGATCGGGCTGGCCGCGTTGGCGGGGTTGTACATGGCACCCGAGGGCATCGCGGCCCCTTACGCCGCAGGACTTTCCGACGACGGCTTCGCGGTCGGTTTGATCATGGCCGCGGATCCCGCCGGATCGGTGCTGGGCGCGCTCCTCGTGATGAGGGTTCCCGAACGGTGGCGTTTGAACAGCATCGGCGTTCTCGCGGCGGCGACGGGCTTGCCGCTGCTGGTGTGTTTCACCCGGCCGGGGCTGGTTGTCTCACTGGTGGCGTTCGCGATGGTCGGGGTGCTCTCGACGATGTACCTGGTTCCCATGAGCGCCGCGCTGGCCCGCGGCACCGCCAACGAACGTCGCGCCCAGGTGATGGGGCTCTACAGCACCACCGTCGTCACCGCGCAGGGCCTCGGGGCCCTGCTGACGGGTGCGGTCGCGCAGTGGCTGTCCCCCGCCACCGCGATCGCCGTGTCGGGCGTCGCGGTGCTCATTCTGGGCGCACCACTGGCATCGAGGTGGTTGCAGACCCTGGCGGGTGAACCGGCCCGCTGGGCACCCCAGACCGAAGGTATCGGAGGGTAACGGGCTGCGTGCGATCGTGACCTAGCGTGATCACCGGGGCGGGGGTCCGCGGGCCGGGATCGAGGAAGCGTCTCACCACGTTGGGCACACATCGAAGGGGTCACTGGTGAGCGGGCGCTTAGTACGGCAGACTCGGGCGAACATCACTCACTTCTCGACGAAGAGGAGGTCCTTGTGACCGAGTCCCCCACCCGCGTGGCCATCGTGACCGGTGCCGGCCAGGGCATCGGCGCCGCCGTGGCCCAGCGCCTCGCCGCGGACGGCTTCGCCGTCGGCCTGCTGGATCTCAACGAGGCCAACGTCGAACAGGGCGCCAAGGACATCGTCGCCGCGGGCGGCAAGGCGGTCGGTGTCGCCCTCGACGTCTGTGACGCCGGGCAGGTCGACGCGGCCGTCACGAAGGTAGCCGAGGAGCTGGGCGCGCCGACGGTACTGATCAACAACGCCGGGATCACCCGCGACAACCTGCTGTTCAAGATGACCGAGCAGGACTGGGACTCCGTACTCGGCGTGCACCTCAAGGGCTCGTTCCTGATGACGCGCGCCGTGCAGGCCTACCAGACGAAGGAGAAGTGGGGCCGGATCGTCAACCTGTCCAGCACCTCCGCACTGGGCAACCGCGGCCAGGTCAACTACTCCGCGGCCAAGGCGGGCATGCAGGGCTTCACCAAGACCCTCGCGATCGAGCTGGGCAAGTTCGGCGTCACCGCCAACGCGATCGCGCCCGGCTTCATCGCCACGGACATGACCGCGGCGACCGCCGAGCGCATCGGCATGTCCTTCGAGGACTTCAAGGCCGCGGCCGCGTCGCAGATCCCGGTGCAGCGTGTCGGCACCCCCGAGGACATCGCGAACCTCGCGTCCTTCCTGGTCAGCGAGGGTGCCGGGTTCATCTCCGGCCAGGTCATCTACGTCGCCGGCGGGCCGAAGGACTAGGGGGTAAGCAGATGCGCGTCTTCTCCGGACTCGACGAGTTCACCGCCGCCGTCGGCGAGCACCTCGGCTACAGCGAATGGCACACGATCACCCAGGAGCGGGTGCGGCTGTTCGCCGACGCCACCGACGACCACCAGTGGATCCACCTCGACACCGAACGGGCCGCGAAGGGCCCGTTCGGCGGCACGATCGCGCACGGCTACCTGACGTTGTCGCTCATCCCGATGTTCGGCCCGGAGATCTACCGGGTCGACAACCTGACGATGGGCGTCAACTACGGGCTCAACAAGGCCCGCTTCCCGCAGGCGGTGCGGGTCGGCGCGAAGATCCGCGCCGGTGGCGAGCTGCTCGAAGCGACCGACGTGCCCGGCGGCAAGCAGGTCGTGGTGCGCTGGACGATCGAGATCGACGGCGAGGCCAAACCCGCCTGCGTCGCCGAGACCGTCGCCCGCCTGATCGCCTGACCTGGGCATCTACCCCGATCGAGTAAGCGCCCTGTACGACATACCGACTGGTCGGTACTGTGAACGGATAGCCTGAGGAGGCGAGATGAGCCGGACCGACCCGCCGGGCCTTGACCTGGGCCGCTTGCGCGCCCGTCTGGACGAGTCCCTGCCCGGCCTCGTCACCGGGGAACTGGTGGCCGAGGTCGTGCAGGGTGGCCGTTCCAACCTCACCTACGTGGTGGGCGACGGCAACGCGAACTGGGTCGTGCGCAGGCCCCCGCTCGGGCATGTGCTGCCCACCGCGCACGACATGAAACGCGAGTACCGGGTGATCTCCGGGCTGGCGGACACCGCCGTCCCGGTTCCGGAGGCGCTGCTGCTCTGCGAGGACACCGACGTGCTCGGGGCGCCGTTCTACGTGATGGAGTTCGTCGCCGGGACGCCCTACCGGACCGACACCGAGCTGATCCCGCTCGGCCCGGAGCGCACGCGTGCCATCGCGGATTCGCTGGTCGACACACTCGTCGACCTGCACGCGGTGGACCCGGCCTCGGTCGGGCTCGGCGGTTTCGGGCGCCCGGAAGGGTTCCTGGATCGCCAGCTGCGGCGGTGGAAGAAGCAGTACGACGGCTCCCGCAGCCGGGACCTGCCCGGGATCGACGAGCTGCACGACCGGCTCGCGGCGCGGGTGCCGGAGTCCGGCAAGCCGTCGATCATCCACGGCGACTACCGGCTGGACAACGTGCTGGTCGACGGCGACGACCGGATCACCGCGGTGCTGGACTGGGAGATGTCCACCCTCGGCGACCCGCTGACCGACATCGCGCTCATGGTGGCCTACGCCGAGCGCGCGTCGGCAGGCCTGAAGTTCGTGTCCAACGTCAGCGCCGCACCCGGCTACCCGGGCACCGACGAGGTCATCGCGCGCTACGCGGCCCGTTCCGGACGGAACGTGTCGCAGCTCAACTGGTACGTGGGCTTCGCTTTCTTCAAGCTCGCGGTGATCCTTGAAGGCATCTACTTCCGCTTCACCCAGGGCCAGACCGTCGGGTTCGGCTTCGAGGAGATGGGCGCGGGTGTCCTGCCGCTCATCGAACACGGCAACGACATTCTCAAAGAGGAGAGCTGATGGACTTCGCCTACGACGCCAAGACCGAGGAACTGCGCGAGAAGCTCCTCGCGTTCATGGACTCCCACATCTACCCCGCCGAGCCCGTCTTCCGCCAGCAGCTCGAGGAGCGCGAGAACCCGTGGTCGTCGGTGCCGATCGTGGCCGAGCTCAAGGCCGAGGCCCGCAAGCGTGGCCTGTGGAACTTCTTCCTGCCCGGCGACCACGGCGCGGGACTGACGAACCTGCAGTACGCGCCGCTCGCGGAGATCACCGGCCGCAGCCCGCACCTGGCGCCGACCGCGCTCAACTGCGCCGCGCCGGACACCGGGAACATGGAAGTACTGGCCATGTTCGGCAGCGACCAGCAGCGCAAGCAGTGGCTGCAGCCACTGCTGGACGGCGAAATCCGCTCCGCGTTCGCGATGACCGAGCCCGACGTCGCCTCCTCCGACGCGCGCAACATCTCCACCAGCATCAAGCGTGACGGCGACGAGTACGTCATCAACGGCCGCAAGTGGTACATCTCCGGCGCGATGAACCCGAACTGCCAGATCTTCATCGTGATGGGCAAGTCCGACGAGGAAGCCGCTCCGCACCAGCAGCAGAGCATGATCCTGGTCCCCCGCGACACCCCCGGCCTGACCGTCAAGCGCGGCATGCACGTGTTCGGCTACACCGACGGCGACCACGGCGGCCACGCCGAGGTCGAGTTCGAGAACTGCCGGGTGCCCGCGGAGAACCTGCTGACCGAGGAGGGCAGCGGCTTCGCCATCGCGCAGGCCCGCCTCGGCGCGGGCCGGATCCACCACTGCATGCGCCTGATCGGCATGGCCGAGCGCGCGCTGGAACTGCTGTGCCGCCGGACGATGTCGCGCAGCACCTTCGGCAAGCCGATCGCCGAACAGGGCGTGGTGCAGGACTGGATCGCCGAGTCGCGTGTGCGCATCGAGCTGCAACGACTGCTGGTGCTCAAGACCGCGTGGCTGATGGACACCGTCGGCAACCGCGGCGCGCACACCGAGATCCAGGCCATCAAGATCTCCACCCCGTCGGCGGTCGAGTGGATCCTCGACAAGGCCATCCAGGCCCACGGCGCCGGTGGCGTCAGCCAGGACTTCCCGCTGGCCGAGCTGTGGGCGGGCGTCCGCACGCTGCGCCTGGCCGACGGCCCCGACGAGGTGCACAAGCGCTCGCTGGCGCACCGCGAACTCAAGAAGTACCGGACGGAGAGCGCCCGATGACCACCACCACCGTCGGCGCGGACCAGCTGCGCGAACGCGCCCGCGCGCTGCTGGCCGAGCACAACCCCCAGACCACGGAACGGCTGACGTTCCTGCAGGCGCGGTTCGACGCCGGGCTGGCCTGGATCCACTTCCCGGTCGGCCTCGGCGGTCTCGACGCTCCGCGCTCCCTGCAGTCCGTTGTGGACAAGGAATTCGCCGCGGCCGGTGCGCCGGACAACGACCCGCGCCGCATCGGCATCGGACTCGGCATGGCCGCCCCGACCATCCTCGGTTTCGGCACCCAGGAACAGCGCGAGCGGTTCCTCCGTCCACTGTGGACCGGCGAGGAGGTGTGGTGCCAGCTGTTTTCCGAGCCCGGCGCGGGCTCGGACCTGGCGGCACTCGGCACCCGCGCGGTGCGTGACGGCGACGACTGGGTCGTCACCGGCCAGAAGGTGTGGACCTCGGGCGCGCACGCCGCGCGGTTCGCCATCCTGGTCACCCGTACCGACCCGGACGTGCCGAAGCACCAGGGCATGACGTACTTCGTCTGCGACATGCACGCCGAGGGCGTCGAGGTCCGGCCGCTGCGTCAGATCACCGGCGAGGCCGAGTTCAACGAGGTCTTCCTGACCGGGGTGCGGATCCCGGACACCTACCGGCTCGGCGCGGTCGGTGAGGGCTGGAAGGTCGCGCAGACCACGCTGATGAACGAGCGCGTCGCCATCGGCGGCACCGCGATCCCGCGTGAGGGCGGGCTGCTCGGCATCGTCGCGAAGGCGTGGCGGGACAACCCCGGGAAGCGGACGCCGGAGCTGCAGGACAGGCTGCTCAAGCTGTGGGTCGAGGCCGAAACGCTGCGGCTCGCCGGTGGACGGCTGCGCCAGCAGCTCGCCGCCGGGCAGCCCGGCCCGGAAGGCTCGGCGATGAAGCTGGCCTTCGCCGAGCTGAACCAGGCGCTGACCGGGCTGGAGGTCGAATTCCAGGGCGAGGACGGCCTGCGGTACGACGACTGGACCATGCGTCGGCCCGAGCTGGTCGACTTCACCGCCCGCGAAGCCGGTTACCGCTACCTGCGCGCGAAGGGGAACTCCATCGAGGGCGGCACCTCGGAGGTCCTGCGCAACATCATCGCCGAGCGCGTGCTGGGCCTGCCCTCGGAACCGCGCGTCGACAAGGACGTCGCCTGGAAGGACCTCCCCCGATGACGACCACTGAGCCCGGCACCCCGGACCTGCTCTACTCAGAGGTCGAGGAAGACCTGCGCGCCAGCGTGCGCGACCTGTTCGCCGACCAGGCGGGCGCGGCGGCCGTCCTGGCCAGGACCGAGACATCCGAGCCGTACGACCTGAAGCTGTGGCGCACGCTGGCCGCCGACCTCGGCGCGGCCGGGCTGGCGGTGCCCGAGGAACTCGGCGGGCATGGCGCGTCGGCCAGGGAAACCGCGCTGGTCATGGAAGAACTGGGCCGCAGCCTGGCGCCGGTGCCGTTCCTCGGCAGCGTCGTGCTGGCGACTTCGGCGCTGCTCGGCGCCGACACCACGCACGAAGTCGTCGTCGAGCTGCTGGCCAAGCTGGCCGCCGGTGAACTGATCGGCGCGCTGGCAGTCCCGCTTTCGTCCACTCCGGACTCCGCGTTCCCGGAGTCGGTCAAGGTCGACGCCGACGGCACGCTGTCCGGCCGGGTCACCTCGGTCGCGGACGCCTCAGCCGCCGAAGTCCTCATCGTGCCCGCGACGGGCGCGGACGGCCCGGGGCTCTACGCCGTGGAGGCGCCCGCCGCACAGGTCACCGAGGTGATCTCGCTGGACCTCACCCGGCGCATCGCCGACGTCGTCCTGGACAACGCCCCGGCCCGCCAGGTCTCGGACGCGGCGCACGCCCCGGCCGCGCTGAAGCACGCGCTGACGACGGCCGCCGGGCTGCTCGCCTCCGAGCAGCTGGGCATCGCGGACTGGTGCCTCACCGAAACGGTGAAGTACGTGAAGGAGCGCTACCAGTTCGGCCGTCCGGTCGGTTCGTTCCAGTCGCTCAAGCACCGCATGGCGACGTTGTACCTGGAGGTCGTCAACGCGCGCGCCGCCGCCCGGTACGCCGCCGACACGCTGGCCGCCGGACGTGACGACGTCGAGATCGCGGTCGCCGTCGCGCAGGCGCGGTGCTCGCCGATCGCGGTGCACACCGCGGAGGAGGCCATCCAGCTGCACGGCGGGATCGGGATGACCTGGGAGCACCCGGCACACCTGTACCTCAAGCGTGCCAAGAGCGACGAGATCGCGCTCGGCACGGCGGGACGGCACCGCGCGCACCTCGCCACGCTGATCGACCTCACCCTCTGAGGCTGGTGTCGTGACTGGAGCCGGGTCGCGGCTCCAGTCACGACACACGTCAGCCGTTGCCGCGCTTTCCTGGAGCCGCATCACCTCCCGACGGCCCGCACCCCCGCTTCGGCCAGCCTGACGGCGAGGCGGAGGTCGTCGGCGAAGGCCTCGGGCTGTTCCCAGGCCGCGAAGTGGCCTCCGGCGGGGTGCTCCACGTACTCGCGGACGTTCAGGAAGTCCTCCGCGTAGCCGCGTGGCGCCGGTTTGATGTCCTGCGGGAACAGGGAGAGCACGGTCGGCGTGTCGACGCGCTCGGGGAGGGCGCACGGCTCGGTGTAGGTGGCGAACGAACTGCCGATCGTGCCGCTGACCCAGTAGGCGGTGACCCAGGTGAGGATTTCGTCCGGGGTGAAGGCCGACTCGCCGGACCAGGCCTCCAGCTTCTCGGCGAGCCACGCCAAGAGCCCCGCGGGCGAGTCTCCGAGGGCGACGGCGAGCGTGTTCGGCCGCGTCGACTGCTCGGCGATGTACCCGCCTTCGGCCCGGAACCACTGTGCCGCCCGGCCGAGGTACGCGACCGCGTCGGGCGGGAGCTTCGCCGGGTCCGCGGTGGCCGCACGCTGGGGGGAGACGTTCGTCAGGTGCAGGGCCGCCACCCTGTCCGGGTGCGCGGCCGCGAGGATCTCCGCGACGGTGCCGCCCACGTCGCCGCCGGACACGGTGTAGCGCGGGTAGCCGAGCTCGTCGAGGGCGTCCGCGACGACCACGGCGATCCGCCCGGCCGACATGCCGGGCGTGGTGAGCGGCGGCGCGAACGGGAAGCCCGGCAACGCGGGCACCACCACGTGCACGTCGGTGAGCAGGGGCAGGACGCGCTCGAAGCGCAGCACGGAGTCCGGCCAGCCGTGCAGCAGCACGACCGCCGGGGCAGCGGGATCCGCGGCTCGCTGGTGGATCGCGCGCAGCTCGGTGCCGCGTGCCCGCACTGTCACCCAGGGGAGCTCGCGGATGCGGCGCTCGTGGACGCCCCAGTCGTACCCGTCCGCCCAGCGGCCGAGCAGTTCGTCGACGCGGGCGCCGCCGATGCCGCGTGCCGGGTCGTCGCTCCACGGCGTCTCGACGCGCCGTGTCAGCCGGAGTCGTTCGCGTAGGTCGTGGTTCATGTGTACGAGCGTACACATAAAGTGTATGCTCGTACACATGACAGTTCGCGACGCGGCCGCCACCCGGCAGCGGATCCTGGAGCACGCGCGACGCCGGTTCGCCCGGCACGGGTACGCGGCGATCACCGTCAAGGGCGTGGCCGACGCCGCGGGCGTGTCGCCGAACCTCATCACCCGCTACTTCGGCGGCAAGGACGGCCTCTTCCTGGCGGCGACCCGGGTGGAGCTCCCGGTCTCGGACTCCTTCGACGGCGACCGGTCCACGCTCGGCGCACGCCTGGCCGCGAGCATCGTGCGGCGCTGGTTCGGCGCGCCCGGCGAGGACCCCTTGCTCGTGCTGCAGCGCGCCGCGGGAGAGCGCCCGGAGGCGGCGGAGGCGCTGGCGTCCTTCCTCGACGCGAACTCGCTGGAGCCGCTCCACCACCACCTGCGCGACAGCGGCCTGGACGACGCGAGCGCCCGCGGCCGGGCCGCGGCGATCGACGCCTTCGTGCTCGGCGTCTCGACCCGCCGCCGCGTGCTGCGCGCCGAACTCGGCGAGCCCGCCGCCCTGGAGGCGTGGCTCGGCGCGACGATCCAGCGCCTGGCCGACGGCTGAGTGGTTGGTTTCGGAGGTTCTTCGGGGGGTCTTGGCGATTTTCGTGTGTCCGAGCGTGGGACTCGCCCCCGTGAACGTGGAACTCGCATGCCTGAGTGTGGGACTCGCCGCACGGCGCGCAGTTCCTCCGCGAGTCCCACACTCAGGAAGCCGAGTCCCACACTCGAGCGAAACAGACCACGCTCCACCGACACCCCCGAAGAGTCTCCGATGCGGGGCCGCGCGCGACTCACCAAACCGGGCGCTCACCTGCACCCTGAACCGGTACCGCGGCGCGACGGACGACGAATGCCCAAGGGAGCCGCGTGATTCCGCTCCTGCTGGACCGCCTCGCGCGCCAGTGAGTTGCGTCCGGTTCACCCCGGGCGCGACACTCACGACATGCGAGCGTCCCGGCTGGTCTCCCTCCTGCTCCTGCTGCAGACCCGGGGGCGGCTGACGGCGCGGCAGCTCGCGGACGAGCTCGAGGTGTCGGTGCGGACGATCTACCGGGACGTCGAATCCCTGCACACCGCAGGCGTGCCGCTCTACGGCGACGCCGGGCACGCCGGCGGTTACCAGCTCCTCGACGGCTACCACACCAGGCTCACCGGCCTGACCACCGAAGAGGCCGAGTCCCTGTTCCTCACCGGGTTGCCCGGCCCGGCCGCGGAACTCGGGCTCGGCACCGCCGTCGCCGCCACGCGCCTGAAACTGACCGCCGCGCTGCCGCCGGAACTGCGCGACCGGGCCGGTCGGCTGCGGGAACGGTTCCACCTCGACATGCCGAACTGGTACACCGACGGCGAGGAGACCCCGCGGCTCACCGGCGCCGCGAACGCGGTGTGGACGCAGCGGCGGATCCGGGTGCACTACCGGCGCTGGAAGGAACCCACCGACGTCACCCGCACGCTGGACCCGTACGGGCTGGTGCTGAAGGCCGGGCGCTGGTACCTGGTCGCGGGCGCCGACGGCCGCGTCCGCACCTACCGGGTGTCGCAGATCCTCGAGCTGACCGTGCTGGACGAGGACTTCCCCCGCCCCGACGGCTTCGACCTCGCCGCCCACTGGCAGTCCTCGCTGGCCGATTTCGAACTCCGGCGCCATACCGGCGAAGCCGTGGTCCGGTTCTCCCCCACCGCGCTGCTCCAGCTGCCCGACATGCTGGGCACGGTGGCCCGGCGCTCGATCGAACGGACCGCCGAGGCGCCCGACGCACAGGGCTGGGTCCAGGCCGTGGTGCCGTTCGAATCGCTCGGCCACGCCCTCGGCGAGTTCCTGCGTTTCGGCGGCGAGGTCGAGGTGCTCGGCCCTCCGGAGCTGCGCGAACGGCTCACTCGCACCGCCGCCGAACTAGCCAGGATCTATTGCGTGCCAACACTTTCCGCGAGCTGATCACAAACTGTCGGTGCCCACTGGTATTCCTGTTCGAACAAGTGATCGAACAGGGAGGAAGCCAGGATGAAACTGCTCGTGGCCACGGCCAGGACCCAGGGCCGCCGGAAGAACGACTTCCACTTCTGCGTGGAGGGCGAGCTCGTCTGGATCGGCATGGTGTGCACCGCCGACGAACAGGACCCCGACGGCGGCTGCGGGTGCGGCCGGGCGTTCGGTGGGCTGGACTCCCGCCGCTCGACGACGACGGCGCTGGTGGCGGAGGTGCCGGGGTTCAGCGCCGGGGACTACGTCGAGGCCATCCGGTCGAGCATCGGCCACCAGGGCTGGGACCCGAGCCTCGCCGAGGAGATAGCCCACGGCCAGCTCGAGCTCATCCGTGACTGGCCACCCGGCACGGTGGTGGAGAGACGGCTGGACGAGTTCGTCCCCCGGCCGTCGCGGGAAGGCGACCGCCCGTGAACTCACTTTCACTGAGGCGGGCGGAGCGCGTCCAGCAGGAGGTCCGAGTAGTGGTCGCCGACCTGGCGCGCCGAGAGCGAGCCGCTGCGCCGATACCAGGAGCCGAGGTGGTGCACGGAGCCGAAGAAGAAGTCGACGATGACGTCGGCGGGCTTGTCGCCGCGGAACTCCCCCGTCGCCTGGCCCTCTTCGACCAGCGTGCGGAAGCGCTCGTGGTACTTGCGCCGCTCGGCGCGGACGGCCTTCTGCTTCTCCGTGCCGAGCTGGTGCATCGACTGCATGAAGATGGTGTTGTCGTCCAGGTTCGCGATCGTGCTCACCACGACGTCGGAGGCGGCCGTGGCGAGGCGCTCCCGCACCGGGGCCGCCGAGGAGGCGACCTTTTCCAGCTGCTCGGTCTGCTCGCGCAGGACGCGGGCGTAGATCTCGTAGAGCAGGTCGTCCTTGGAGCCGAAGTAGTGATACATCGCGCCCTTGGTGACGCCCGCGGCCTCGACGATCTCCTGCACCGAGGTCCGGTCGAACCCCTTCTTGGCGAAGAGTTTCGTCGCGTGGGAAAGCAGCCGCCTCGGCACCGAGGACTGGTCTTCGCCGGAGACCTGGCCCAGCGGCTTGCGGGTGTTGGCTCGAGTCATCGCCGGGCCCCCTTCGTCTTGCCCGGTCCAGAGCATACCGGTCGGTCTGTCCAGTACCCCGTGAAGACGCGGTCAGTAGCCGCCGGAGTGCTCGAAAAACCGCCGGGGATTGTCCACCAGCATCGTGGTGATGTCCGTTTCGGAGACCCCGCGTTCCCGCAGCGCGGGCAGCACATCGCGGGTGATGTGGAGGTAGTGCCAGTTGGGTGCGAGCACGGGCAGCTGGTCGTGGTCGAGCCAGTCGATGTAGCAGGAGGCGTCGTGCGAGAGCACCATGCTGCCCGCGTACCCGCGCTCGCACAGCGCGGCCACGGTGGCGACCCGGTCTTCGAACGGCAGGAGCAGGTCCAGCCCGAAGCGGTCCATCCCGAGCAGCGAACCCCGGTCCGCGAGCTCGGTCAGGTAGTCCAGGTCGGTGGTGTCGCCGCAGTGCCCGATGAGCACCCGCCCCAGGTCGACCCCTTCGGAGTCGAGCACCGCCTGCTGCTCCAGTCCCCGCCGGGAGACCGCGTGCGAGTGGGTCATGATCGGCGCCCCGGTCGTCCGGTGCGCCTTCGCGACGGCCCGCAGCACCCGCTCGACCCCGGGCGTCACCCCCTCGGCGTCGGTCGCGCACTTGAGGAAGGCCGCCTTCACCGTGGTGCCCGCGATGCCCTCGGTGATGTCCCCGACGAACATCCCGACCAGCGGGTCCTCGCCGCCCAGCATCGTGCCAGGACCGCGGAAGTGCAGGTAGTGCGGCACGTCGTTGTAGGTGTAGAGCCCGGTGGCGACCACGATGGCGACGTCGACCTCGGCGGCGATCCGCGCCACCCGGGGGATGTAGCGGCCGAGGCCGATCACCGTCGGGTCGACGATGGTGTCGATCCCGGCGGCGGCCAGCTCGGTGAGCTTCCGGATCGCCGCGGGGATCTGCTCCCGCTCGTCGAACCCCTCGTGCGCGGGGTAGTTCTCGACGAACTCCGGACTCAGCACGAACAGGTGCTCGTGCATGAGCACCCGGCCGAGCGCCGCCGTGTCCAGCGCGCCGGTCGCGGTCTCCACCGTCGGCATGCTGGCTTCTCCCTATTTCCGTCCCTATTTCCGTCCCTATTTCCGGTCCCGCAGTTCGCGGCGCAGGATCTTGCCGCTCACCGTCTTCGGCAGCTCGTCGAGCACCACCACGTCGCGCGGGTACTTGTAGGCCGCGAGCCGTTCCTTGCAGTAGGCGACGAGTTCCAGCGGATCGGCCGTGGAACCCGGCCGAGCACTGACGTACGCCTTCACGGTCTCACCGCGGTAGTCGTCAGGCACCCCGACGACGGCGGCCTCCCGCACCGCCGGGTGGGTGTAGAGCACGTCCTCGACCTCGCGCGGCCAGACCTTGAACCCGGAGGCGTTGATCATGTCCTTCTTGCGGTCGACGACGTAGACCCAGCCGTCCGGGTCCATGAAACCGATGTCCCCGGTGAGCAGGCGCCCGCCCGGCAGTGCGGCGGCCGTGGCCTCGGGCTGGTTCCAGTAGCCCGGCACGACCATCGGGCCCTCGACGGCGATCTCGCCCGCCTCGCCGGGCGGTTGCTCCCGGCCGTCCTCGCCGAGGATGCGCACGATCGTGTCCGGCATCGGCAGCCCGATCGAGATGGTGCCCGAGGCCGGGTCGATCGGCGCCTCCCTGGTGCCGGGTACGACGACGCAGCCCGCGGTGGTCTCGGTGAGTCCGTAGCCGTTGTGGATGTAGTGGCCGAACCGTTCCCGGAAGGTGGTGACCACGGCAAGTGGCAGCGCGGCGCCGCCGGAGTACAGCATGGTGAAGGAGGCGAAGTGCTCAGTGCTGACGTCCGGATGCGCCATCAGCGCCATGTAGGCCGTCGAAGGCCCCACGGTGTAGGTGGGTTTGTGCTCGAGGAAGGCGTCGAGCACGACACCCGGTTCGAAGCGGTAGGCCAGCACCAGCTTACCGCCGGTGTCGATCGCCGAGGCGATCTCGCCCACGAGCCCGGTGATGTGAAACAGCGGCGCGAGGCCGAACAGCACGGCTCCGGCGCCGAGGCCACCGAAGGAGCTCATCACGGCCGCGTTGGTCGCGACGTTGCCATGTGTGTTGGTGGCGCCCTTCGGCCTGCCGCTGGTGCCGGAGGTGTAGCTGATCAGGGCGACGTCGCCGGGCAGGAGCCCCGGGTCCGGCGGCGGCACGGAAGTCGCGCGCGCGACCTCCAGCAGATCCACCGCGCCCTCGGTGGCCTGGCGGCGCACCTTGGCGAAGACGCGGGGGTCGTCGCGGGTCTGGAAGTCGAGCTCGCTGGTGGTCAGCGCGATCCGGACCTCGCTTTCGGCCACCACGCCCGCGAGGCGGTTCCACCCGCTCTGCGAACCGGCGAAGGCGCGCACTCCGGCGTCGGAGAGCACATGCTCCAGTTCCCGTTCGCGGTACATCGGGTTGACCGGGACGACGATGCCGCCCGCCTTCCAGGCCCCGAGCAGGGCGAGCACGAACTGCGGGATGTTCTGCAGCATGATCGCCAGCCGGTCCCCGGCGGTGAATCCCTGGGCCAGCAGGTACTGCGCCACCCCGTTCGAGAGCTCGTCGACCTCGCGGTAGGTCAGGTGTGCGTCGAAGTAACTGATGGCGGTGACGTCCGGCGAGCGGTCGGCGGTGCGGCGGAAGGCCGCCACCATGGTGGTCGCCGCCACCGGTGCGGCCACCCTTGTCCGCTCATCGTAGGAAACCAGCCAGGGTTTCGTCTCGTACCAGCTACTCACTCAGCGACCTCCGTCAGGCACCGACCAGTCGGTATGCCGACGCTAGAAGCGTTCTCAGCCGCCGTCAAGCCTTCGACGAGAGCACTAAGCGAACCCTTAGCATCAAGGGGACCAAAGGAGGTCACTGTGCCCGAGTCGCTCACTGAGTCGTTTGTGGATGGTGTGCGGTACGAGGTGACGAGCACCGTCGCCACGCTCACCTTCGACAAGCCCGAGCGCAGCAACGCGATGGACCAGCCGATGCAGGTCCGCTACGGCTCGCTGCTGCGCGCCGCGGACGCCGACCCGGCGGTCCGCGCGGTGGTCGTGACGGGCCGGGGCCGCGCGTTCTGCCCCGGCGCCGACCTCGGCCTGCTCGGCGACATCTCGAACGCGCCACCCACCGGAACCGGCGAACACGAGGGCTTCCGCAACGTGCTGGCCGCCGCACTGGTGGGCGTGCCGGTCGTGGCCGCGATCAACGGCGGCTGCGCCGGGCTCGGCTTCGTGCTGGCCTGCGCCGCCGACGTCCGGTTCGCGGCAGCCGGGGCCAAGTTCACCACCGCCTTCTCCCGGCGCGGGCTCATCGCCGAGTACGGCGTCGCGAAGCTGCTCACCGAGCTGCTCGGCCGCGGCCGGGCGCTCGACCTGCTGCTGTCCGGCCGCACCTTCACCGCGGAACAAGCCCTCGAATACGGCCTCGTACAGGAAGTCGTCGCACCGGAACTGCTACACGAAACGGCTCACGACTACGCCCGCGAGCTGGCGACCCACAGCGCCCCACGGTCGATGGCGATCATGAAGCAGCAGCTCGCCCGCGAGCCAGGGCTGCCACTGGAGGACGCGGCCCGCGAGGCGACGGCCCTGATGCTCGAATCCTTCACCCGCCCCGAACTGTCCGAGGGCCTGGCAAGCTGGAACGAACGCCGCCCACCGCACTTCCTCCCGCACACCACCACTTAGCCACGCCATGGCGGCCACACCCGCGCCACACCCGAACTCGATGGTCCCTGAAGGCCACCATGACGGCGTTAAACGCCGTCATGGTGGCCTTCAGGGACCATCAGATCCGGCGGACGGTCACTGCGCAGGCCCCTACTCCTGCTCGCTGAGCACCTGCTCGATCTTGCGTTGCAGCTTGTTCATCCCGCCGAGCCAGCGGTCGGTGTCCGTCGCGCGCGCCGTGTAGTACTCGGCGACCTCCGGATGCGGCAGCACCAGGAACCGCTTCTCGTCGATGGCCGTGAACAGCGCGTCCGCGACCTGCTCTGGCTCGATGGCGGAGGCGCCCATCAGCAGGTCGCCCGCCTTCCCGGCACCCTCCAGCATCGCGGTGCGGACGCCCTGCGGACAGACCGCCTGCACGGTCAGGCCCCGGTGGCGGTAGGTGGCGGACAGGTACTCCGCGAACGCCAGCGCGCCGTGCTTGGTGACCGAGTACGGCGCCGAGCCCAGGCTGCTGAGCAGCCCGGCGGCCGAGACCGTCGCGATGAAGTGCCCGCGACCGCGCTCGAGCCAGGTCGGCAGCAGCAGCTTCGCGGCGCGGACGTGCGCCATGACGTTGACGTCCCAGGTGCGCGCCCACACATCCTCGGGGCTCTCTTCACCGCCCCGCGGCGCGATGCCCGCGTTGGCGCAGAAGACGTCGATCTCGCCCAGCGCTTCACGCGCCTGCTCGATCAGGCTCGCGACACCGGCTTCGCCCGCGACGTCGCCCACGATCGCCGTGCCGCCGACCTCCTTCGCGGTCTCGGTGACCTTGCCCTCGTCGAGGTCAGCCACGACCAGTCTCGCGCCCTCGGCGGCGAAGCGGCGGGCCAGTGCCCGGCCGATGCCACCGCCACCGCCGGTGATGACCACCCCGGCGCCGGAGATCCCGCTGGTCACAGGCCACCGCCGAGGGTGATGCCGCCGTCGAGCACGAGCGTCTGCCCGGTGATCCAGCCCGCCTCGTCCGAAAGCAGGAACGCGACCGCGCCCGCGATGTCGGACGGCACGCCGAGCCGCTTCATCGGGTACACCGAGGCGACCTCCTCCTCGCGGCCCTCGTACAGCGCGGTGGCGAACTTCGTCTTCACCACGGCCGGGGCTACGGCGTTGACGCGGATCTTCGGGCCGAGCTCGGCACCGAGTTCCATGGTCAGCCGGATCAGCGCGGCCTTGCTCACGCCGTACATGCCGATGCCCTGCGAGGCGCGGATCCCGGCGACCGAGGCTACGTTGACCACCGAGCCGCCGTGTTCACCCATCCAGGCGTCGCGGGCCCGTTTGGTCCACGCGAGCGGGGCCAGCACGTTGACCGCGAGGATCTTGGCCGCGGCCTCGGGGTCGACGTCGAGCGCCGGGCCGTAGACGGGGTTGATGCCGGTGTTGTTGACCAGCATGTCCAGCCTGCCGAAAGCCTCGATCGTCTTCTCGACGGCGTCGGCCTGGTGGGCGGTGTCGTCGGCCTTGCCGGGCACCGCGATGGCCACGCCCGGCCCGCCGAGCTCGTTGACGGCCTCGGCCAGCGCTTCGGGCTTGCGCGCGGTGATGCACACCTTGGCGCCGCGCTCGACCAGTTCCTTCGCGATGCCGAGCCCGATACCGCGGCTGGCGCCGGTGACGATCGCGACGCGATCCTTGAACGAGTTCACTGCTGTGTCTCCTGTTCTTGCCGCCTATGCTGGCTAAGCGCCCGCTTACAATGGAAAGGATCGGGCAGACCTGTCAAGCCCGCCACCGCTGACGCGGGAATCTGGAAGGATCGGCCGATGACCATCTCGCTGTCCGCGGAGCTGTGGCCGGAGGTCCAGCCCGAAGCGGCACGGCGGCTGATGCTGGCCGGGGTCGAGTCCTTCGCGCGCCGGGGGTACCACGCGACCACGACCAGGGACATCGCGAGCGCGGCCGGGATGAGCCCCGCCGCGCTGTACGTGCACTTCCCGTCGAAGGCGGCGCTGCTGTTCGCGATCAGCCGCAGCGGGCACGAGCAGACGCTCGGGCTGGTCGAGGACGTCGTCGCGCGGGTGGCCGACCCGGTGGAGCGCATCGGCCTGATCGTCGAGGACTTCGTGGCCTGGCACGCGCGGCGGCACACCGTCGCCCGGGTCGTCCAGTACGAGCTGCAGGCCCTGCCGGACGAGGAGTACGAGGTCGTCGCCGAGCTGCGCCGCGGCATCGAGCGGATCGTGCGCGAGGTCATCACCGAGGGCGCCGGTTCGGGCTTGTTCACCGTGGGCGACCCGCACACCGCGGCACGGGCCGTGCTCTCGCTCGGGGTCGACGTGGCGCGCTGGTACAGCGACCGCTCGCGGCAGACCCCGCAGGAACTCGGGCAGGAGTACCGCGAGCTCGTGCTGCGCATGCTGGGCACCAGCACCTCCTGACCTCGTCCGCGCCGACTCGGCCGAACCCTACCGGCACTCACCCGGCATACCAACTGGTCGGTATCCAGAAGTACCCCCGATGAGACGTTGACCACATACTAAGCGGTTGGTAACTTGCGCGGACTGCCGCACGGACCACGAAGCCGTGGTCACCTTCGACCGAAGGGCGCAAGACATGGCCGAGCTCTCCCCGACCCTGTCCACCTCCACCCGGCAACGCCGTCGCGCGGCCACCGCGGCGGCACTGGCCGCCTCGGTCGAGTGGTACGACTACTTCGTCTTCGGCATCGCCGCGGCACTCGTGTTCGGCAAGACTTTTTTCCCCTCCGCCAGCCCTGCGGCGGGAGTGCTCGCCTCCTTCGCCACCTTCGCCGTCGGGTTCCTCGCCCGGCCGATCGGCGGCGCCATCGCCGGCAACCTCGGCGACAAACGCGGCCGTAAACCGGTGCTGGTGCTCGCGGTCGCGCTGATGGGACTGGCGACCACCGGCATCGGCCTGCTGCCGACGTACGCCTCGATCGGCATCGCCGCGCCGATCCTGCTGGTGCTGCTGCGGCTCGTGCAGGGCATCGCCGTCGGCGCGCAGTGGGGTGGCGCGATGCTGCTGGCGACCGAATACGCGCCGCCGGGCAAGCGCGGGCTGTACGGCAGCCTGGTGCAGCTGGGCGTCCCGATCGGTGTGGTGCTCGCGAACTCCGTGTTCCTGCTGGCGGCCAAGTTCGCGCCGCCGTCGGACTTCCTGTCCTGGGCCTGGCGGATCCCGTTCCTGATCGGCATCCTCGTGCTGGGGCTGGCCTGGTACATCCACGTCAAGGTCGACGAGACGCCCGAATACCTTGCGGCGGAAGCGAAACTCGCCTCGCAGCAGCGTGAGCGCGGCCCGTCGCCGCTGCGGCAGGTGCTGCGCCACCACCTCGGCACGGTGCTGCTGGCCGGCGGCTCGTTCGCGGTCAACACGGCGACGTTCTACATCCTGCTGACCGGCACCCTCGACTACGCCACCCGTGATCTCGGCATGTCACGGACCACGGTGCTCACCGCGACGCTGCTCATCAGCTGCACCCAGCTGGCGATCATCCCGTTGTCGGCGAGCCTGTCCGACCGGATCGGCCGGATCAGGATCTACGCCTTCGGCGCCGTCGGGCTGCTGGTCTGGGCGGTGCCGATGTTCCTGCTCATCGACACCGCGTCACTGCTGTGGTTCGTGGTGGCGTCGTTCGTCGGGAGCCTGTTCCTGAGCATCATGTACGGCCCGCAGGCGGCGCTGTTCGCCGAGCTGTTCACCCCGGAAATGCGGTACACGGGCGCTTCGCTGGGCTACCAGCTCAGCGCTGTCGTCGGCGGCGGGCTCGCGCCGTTCGTGATGGTGCTGCTGCTGGAAGCCACCGGGACGTCGATGTCGGTCTCGGCGTACATCATCGGGCTGGCGGTCATCGCGCTCGCGTCGATCGCGGTGCTCGCCAAGCGGGCGCGGGCGGTGCCACCGATCCCGGCCCGGTCCACGGATCGCGCGCGCGAGGCGGTCGGCGACCAGCCGTAACCGCTCCCGCGGCGGAAACGCCTTAAAAGGTCCGTTCATCGCGCGGTCTCGTTCCCACGATGCACCGTGCCACGCCCGGAACCCGGATCTTGCCGTCCGTCTCGAACGCGCTCACCGCCGACATGGCCTGTGCCCGAATCCGTCCCGCGCCGGTGCGTCGACCCGCGCAAGCGCCGCGACCGCCAGCGAGACGTGCTCACTGATCATCTCCCAATACTGCGCGGGCGATCCCGTCACGAGTTCGACGGGGACGTCCCACTCAGCGATGTCGCGCAGGCCCGCGCCTCGGTCGCGAACATGTAGCCGAAACGCACGGAGACGCTGTCGAAGGCGGCGTCGCCGAACGGCAAGTCTTCGGCGCTGCACACCTTCGTCTCGATATTGGTGACCCCCTGCGCCCTGGCTCGTCGCGCGGCCACGTCCAGCATCTCCGCCACGAGGTCGGTCAGCACGACGCGTCCCTCAGGCGCGAGTCTCGCGATGCTCAAACCCGGCTCGCCCGTGCCCGAGGCGATGTCGAGACGCTCGGCAATCGCCGTGCCGACCGGGCCCAGCTGATCCATGATGACCGAGTCCCACTTCTCCCAACCCGCGGAGAGCCCCGCCCACGTCGCTCGCTGACCGTCTCGGATCTCATCGGGGCTCGGCATCGGCCCTTCCTCTGTCGACCTGGGAGCGTACCCGGCCACGGCCGGTCCGGCGGCGAACCTCACCCGCACTTCAGGACGCGACCATCAAGAAAAGCAAATACAATCAGCCATGCACAAATCCCCTCTGGACCTCCTGGCGACAGCTCGCACCGAGGCGGAGCTCGGCAAAGCCGAGGGCGGGGTCCCGATCGGGGCAGCCCTGTTCACCACCGCGGGCGAACTCCTCGGTCAGGGCCACAACCGCCGGATCCAGGACGACGACCCGTCGACCCATGCCGAAACAGCGGCCTTCAGGAACGCGGGCCGCCGCCCGCACTACCGGGACACGATCATGGTCACGACCCTGTCCCCGTGCTGGTACTGCAGTGGCCTGGTCCGCCAGTTCGGCATCGGTCAGGTGATCATCGGCGAGGCGACGACGTTCTGGGGCGGGCACACCTGGCTGGCCGAGAACGGCGTGGAGATCACGCTGCTCAACGACCCCGCGTGCATCGCGCTGATGTCGGAATTCATCGAGAAACGTCCCGAGCTGTGGTTCGAGGACATCGGTAAGTCCACTCAGGACACCTGAGGAGCAGCCATGCCCGTCCCGCTCGTCGATCTGGCTCCCTGGTTCGAAGGTACCCCCGAGGGCAGGGCCGCGGTGGCCGCGCAGGTCGACCTCGCCCTGCGTGACTCCGGTTTCCTGCTCATCACCGGCCATGGTGTTCCCGCCGAGCTGCGCGCGAGGACTCGCGAGCTCTCCCGCGGGTTCTTCGCATTGCCAGAGGAAGCCAAGCGGCGTTACGCCGTGACTGTCGGCGGCCGCGGCTGGCTGCCGCCGGGCGTCGAGGCCAACGGCTACGCCGAGGGCACCGAAACCCCGCCCGACCTCAAGGAGTCCTTCTCCGCGGGAGCGGACACGGAAACCGGTGACACCGAGGCCGACGCGTTCTGGTTCCAGCCGAACGCCTGGCCCGCCGAGGTGCCCGCGCTCGCCGCCGCGGCCAGTGAGTACATGGACCGGATGCGGGCGCTTTCGGACGAGCTGCTGACCGTGTTCGCCGTCGCGCTGGGGCTTCCGGAGGACCACTTCACCCGGCACACCGGGCATCCGACGTACACGTTCAACATCAACTGGTATCCGCCGCTGACCAGGGTCGGCGCCCCGGAGGCCGGGCAGTTCCGGATCGGCCCGCACACCGACTTCGGCACGGTCACCGTGCTCGATCGCCAGGCCGGGGTCGGCGGGCTGCAGGTGTGCGCCGCCGACGGGCGCTGGGAGGACGCGCCGTTCGATCCGGACGCGTTCACGGTCAACATCGGCGATCTGATGGCCCGCTGGACGGGCGACCGCTGGCGCTCGACCCGGCATCGGGTGCTGCCGCCCGACGCCAGTGCGCCCGAGGAGGACCTGGTGTCGCTGATCTTCTTCTACGAGACCGATCACGACGCCCGCATCAGCTCGCTGGCGCCGCCGCTGGGGCACACGCGCTATCCCGAGGTGGTCGCCGCCGACTACCTGCGCGAGAAGCTGGACGCGATCACCCTGTCCTAAAAACCGAGGGCGTCGGTGCAGACCGTCCGGTTGCGGCCGGTTTGTTCGGCCCGCCGCAGCGCGTGTTCGGCGGCTTCGAGCAGTCCGTCCACTGTGGTCCCGTCGCCCGGCTGGGCGGCCACGCCGATCGACACCGTCGATCCGGCGAACTGGGAGCCGCCCGCGCGCGGGCGCAGCGCCACCGCGGTGGACGCGATCCGCAGCCGGATGCGCTCGGCGATCGCCATCGCGTCGAACGGCGTGCTGCCGGGCAGCAGCACCACGAACTCGTCCCCGCCGAGCCTCCCGACGAGGTCGGCCGAGCGGACCTCCGCGCGCAGCGTGTCCGCGACGGCCCGCAAGACCTCGTCGCCGACGCGACGGCCATGCCGTTCGTTGAGCTGGTCGAAGTGGTCGAGGTCGAGCATGAGCAGGCTCGCCTCACGCCGTCCCGCCCGCTCCAGGTCCACCTGGGCCGCGCGGGCCCAGGAGCCTGCCGTCAGCAGTCCGGTCGCCGGGTCGACGCGGGACTGCTCCCGCTGCCCGCGCACGAGCCCGCCGCGCTGGAGCACCGGGACGATGCCGATGATCAGGACGGCGGCGAGCGGCCAGTCGGCCAGCGTCCAGGCGAGCAGGACGCCGAGTGCGAGCGCCACCGCGTCGAAGGCGTACCAGGCGGGCTCCCCGAACGACGAGCGCAGGCTCGACCCCGGCGCCCCGCCGAACACCGCGGCGGCGGCCAGCGCGGTGGTGCAGGCGAGGAAAGCCGCACCGGCGAGCACGATCAAGAAGAACGTCCTGGCGTCCCTGGTCGCCCCGATCAGGGGATGGACGCCGGTCGCGGCGAGCACGCTGAAAGCGAGCAGCCCGGCGACGACGGCCGCGGCCGCGCCGAAGACCTGGCGGTGCGGCACCCGGCGGCGCAACCGGATTCCGCGGTAGAGGAAGGCGATCACGATCAGGCCCACGGCCAGTCCCGGCGGCAGCAGGAGCACCCCGGCGAACAGCCAGATCGCGTCCAGCCCGGCCGCGGTGTCGCCGTCGGAGTGGACACGCTCGAGCGGGCGGGCGAGTTCCGCGGAGACGAGCATGCCGACGACCAGGACCACGAACGGCAGCAACGTCGTCTTCGCGGGCGGCACGCGGACGAGGGCGAAGACCGTCGCGGACGACGCGAGGAGTTCGACGGCGATCAGGTAGCAGATGAGCCCACGGCGGGGCAGGCTCCACAGCGTCCAGCGCCCGAGGTACATCGGGATCGCCCGGAACGAAAAAAGCGCACCACGACGGCTTCCCGTGCCCGCTGCGACCGTGGAATCCCCCACCATCACGGCAAACTAGCGGATACGCCGTGCGGTGTCACTCCGTCTTCCGGGTCATGACGCGATAAAGATCCGACCTTTGCCCCTTGACAGCACGGTTTCTCTTGACACCGTTATTGGTCTAGTCCACCGTGACAAGCACATAGTGACCTCCTGGTTGATTCCGCCGCGTCAGGCATCGAGGGTGCTCCACTCACCGCGCCCGTCATGGGCGCGTGAATCTCGTTGGAGGACCGATGAAATCCATACGACGCCTGGTCACCCTGGTGGCCGCCGCCAGCGCGGCGCTGGCCACGTCCGTAGTGCTCGCCCCGCCGACTTCGGCCGCCGCGCCCGACCCGGTGCTCGCTTCGCCCTACCTATACCAGTTGGGGCGGCCAGACGAGCCCCACGACGGCCATGAGCGCGACCGGCGTGAAAGCGTTTACTCTGGCCTTCATGCTGTCCGACGGGACCTGCAACCCCAGTGGGACGGCTCCCGGTCGCTGACCGGCACCGACAACACGATGATCAACAACATCCGGGCCGCGGGCGGTGACGTGATCCCGTCGTTCGGCGGCTGGTCCGGCACCAAGCTCGGCACGAAGTGCACCCCGGCCGCCGCGCCGGCCGGGGCGTACCAGAAGGTGATCACCCAGTACAAGCTCAAGGCGATCGACCTCGACATCGAAAACACCGACGAGTTCAAGAACAACACCGTGCAGGACCGGATCCTCAAGGCGGTGAAGATCGTCAAGCAGAACAACCCCGGCCTCAAGGCCGTCATCACGATCGGCACCGAGACCGGCGGCCCGAGCGCCACCGGCAAGCGCCTGATCAACCACAGCAAGCCTCACCGGCCGTCACCACATCGGCGACGGCCACCGGCCCCAATCCCGCATCACCAGACCACAACACAAACCACCAAACCCGCCCACCACAGTTTTGCCGCAACCCCAGCGTCTCCGCGAGCTCCGCGAGCGGAGACTTCACCGCCGCGCGCCCTCTTTCACGACCCGAAGGGTCGTCCAGAATCGCGACGGTACCCCGGCGCCCTTCGAGCTCAACGTGAGTTACGTACGAAGGTCGCGCCGGGGTGGCGGCGCGAGTATGTGAGCGCGCTGGCCAACAAACACAGGCTTCTAGGAGACTGCTGAATAACAGCGTTCGGATGATTGATCAAATATGAAAGCGCTGGTCAGGCGACTTCAATTGATCTTCAGATCGACTTATTCAGCGGTCTCCTAGACAGACCTTTGGACGCGACCAAAGTTCGTGACGTATCCCCAAAAACCGTGGTCACGTCCTGAGACGCGGTGAGAAGCCTGTGTTTTTTGGCCAGCGCGCTTCCGCGAGTGCGCCGCCACCCCGGCCCTGACTTCCGCATGCGCGCGCGGGTTGTGGAGGGACGGGGCCGGGGTGCCGTCGCACTAGCGGGGGCCCTGGCGGGCCCGAAAGAGGGCGCGCGGCGGTGAAGTCTTCCCTCGCGGGGCTCGGGAAGACGCTGTGGTTGCGGCAAACTGTGGTGAGCTGGTCTGGTGGTCTGTGTTGTGGTCTAGTGACGTGAGGACGTCACCCGCGTGGTCATCTTTGCCAAGTCGTCCGCGGGTCGGTGCCGACGGCCGGTGCTCCTGGACCAGTACTTCCGGCGCGGCGAGACGCTCGGGTCGCTCCTGTTGGACCGCGGCTGTCGCGACTGGGCGGGCTTCGGTGCGTTCCTCGCCGGGCTGCTCGTCTTCATCGGCCTGTTCGCCAACCAAGCGCTCTACGGCGTAGGCCACGCTGAGTCATATCGCGCCGACTACGGCAGGTGAAACGCCACGAATGGCCTAAACGGGCGAAGTGGTTCAGGCGGCCGCGGTGATCGCGATCGCGGCCACGCCTGCCTCGGTCAGCTCGGCGGGCACGAGGCCCGTGGCGACGGTGAGGTCGGCCGGGCGGATGTAGCCGCCGCGGGCGAGGTCGTGCGCCGTCATCTGGTCGCAGCACGCGAAACCGTCGATGAACAGGTCGGGCTCGCAGCTGCAGGACATCTTGGCTCGGCGGGCCGCGACCGCTCGCAGCATCGCCATGGCTCGGTGGGACAGTTCCACGCTTGATCCGGACACCGGACTCGACCTCTCTCGCAACAGGAGCACTTACTCGGGGTTATCGCCCGCTGCTCCAAAAGTGTTAACGAGATTACATACGTTGTTCAGACCTACTTGGTTCACCTAGGTTGTAGTGCCCGTTTGGACCGGCGGCTCTTCCCCCACGGCCGCCCCCAGCACCCTCGCCCACTGCCGCACGATCTGCTTGCGTCGCTTGGTGTCGTCGGTGAGCAGGTTGGCCAGGCCCAGGCCACGGGCAAGATCCAGAGTGGCCTGGACCAGTTCGCGGGCGCCTTCGTGCGTCTCGTCGACGCCAAGGACCTCGACGGTCACCCGGTGTGCCTCCCTGCCGACCCTGGCCTCCAAGGGCACCAGCGTGGCTCTGAGGGCCTCGTCCGTGGACGCGGCGACCCACAGGTGCAGCGCGGCGCGGAACAGCGGCCCGGCGTAGAGGCCGAGCACCATGTCGACCGCGTGCTCGATCCGCGTTGGCCCGGACGGCAGTTTCGCCGCCCTGGCCCGCAGCTCGAGGATCTGCACCTCGCCGACGAGGTCGACGGCCGCCGCGACCAGGTCCTCACGGGTCGGGAAGTGGTGCTGGGCCGCGCCCCGCGAGACCCCGGCGCGCTCGGCGATGACCGCGACCGTGGTCCCGTTCCAGCCCAGCTCGCCGATGCACTCGACGGCGGCCTCGACCAGCCGCCGCCGGGTGGTGCGGCTGCGTTCCTGCTGGGGTTCGCGGAGCATCAGGCCCGCTCGACCCAGAAATCGAGCTGGAGGTCCTCCTCGGTGCCGCCGACGCGGTACTTCGCGAAGTCCGTGACGCCCTCGGCGGCCAGCACCTCGTCGTCGAGGTAGAAGTTCCCCGATTCGGTGCTCGGCTTGGTCAGGACCACGTACGCGGCGTCGGCCATGATCTCCGGCGTGCGCGAGCGGTCGGCCAGCTCCGCGCCCACGACGTTGCGGATCGCCGCGGTGTCGATGGTGGTGCGCGGCCACAGCGAGTTCGCCGCGATGCCGTCCTTGCGCAGCTCGGCGGCCAGCCCGACCGTCACGAGGCTCATCGAGTACTTCGCGATGCTGTACGCGAGGTGCCCGGCCTCGAACCACTTCGGGTCGAGACTGATCGGCGGCGAAAGCGTCAGGATGTGCGCGTTCGACGACTTCCTCAGGTGCGGGATAGCGGTCTTGGCCAGCAGGAACGACCCGCGCGCGTTGATGTCCTGCATGAGGTCGTAGCGCTTCATGCTGACGGACTCGGTCGGCGTGAGGTCGATGGCGCTGGCGTTGTTCACCACGATGTCGATGCCGCCGAACTGCGCGGCCGCCTGGGCCACGGCGGACGCGACGCCCTCGTCGTCCCGGACGTCGCCGACGATCGGCAGGGCGTGCCCGCCCGCCTCTTCGATGGCCTTCGCGGCGGTGTAGATCGTGCCCGGCAGCTTCGGGTGGGGCTCGGTCGTCTTCGCGAGCAGCGCGATGTTGGCGCCGTCGCGGGCCGCGCGCAGGGCGATGGCCTCGCCGATTCCCCGGCTGCCGCCGGACATGATGAGGGTCTTACCGGCGAGCGTGGTCATGGGTGTCTCCAGGATCAGTAGGACTTGGGCAGGCCGAGGCTGTGCTGGCCGACGAAGTTGAGCACCATCTCGCGGCTCACCGGCGCGATCCGGCCCAGCCGCACGGCCGAAACCAGCGTACCGAGGCCGTACTCCGAGGCGAGCCCGTTGCCGCCGTGGGTCTGCACGGCCTGGTCGACAGCGTGAATCGCGGCCTCCGCGGCCGCGTACTTCGCCATGTTGGCCGACTCGCCCGCGCCGAAGTCGTCACCCGAGTCGTACAGGGCGGCGGCCTTCTGGGTCATCAGCTTCGCGAGTTCCGTCTCGATCTTGACCTGCGCCAACGGGTGCGCGAGGCCCTGGTGCGTGCCGATCGGCGCGCCCCACACCTTGCGTTCCTTGGCATAGGCGACGCCCTTGTCGAGCGCGTACCGCGCGATGCCGAGCGAGAACGACGCGCCCATGATGCGCTCGGGGTTGAGCCCGGCGAACAGCTGCGCGATCGCGGCATCCGCTGACCCGACGAGCGCCTCGGACGGCAGGTGGACGTCGTCGAGGAACAGGCCGAACTGCTTCTCCGGCGCCACGATGTCCATGTCGATCTGCCGGAACTCGAACCCAGGCGCGTCGGTCGGGACGACGAACAGCGCGGGCTTCAGCTTGCCGGTCTTGGCGTCCTCCATGCGGCTGACGACCAGCACCGCGTCCGCCTCGTCGACGCCGGAAATGTAGACCTTGCGTCCATTGAGGACCCAGTCGCCGCCGTCGCGCTTGGCGGTGGTGGTGATGCGGTGCGAGTTCGACCCGGCGTCGGGTTCCGTGATGGCGAAGGACATCCGCACGCTGCCGTCGGCGAACCCTGGCAGCCAGCGCTTCTTCTGCTCGTCGGTACCGAATCGCGCGATGACCGTCGCGCAGATCGCCGGGGAGACCACCATCAGCAGCAACGGCGCCCCGGCCGCGGCGAGCTCCTCGCACACCGCCGCGAGGTCGCCGATGCCCGCGCCACCGCCGCCGTACTCCTCGGGCACGGAGACGCCGAGGTAGCCCAGCTGCCCGGCCTCGTCCCACAGCTCGGTGGTCTTGCCACCGGTGCGGGCCTGCTTGAGGTAGTACTCGTGGCCGTACTTCTTCCCGAGGTCCAGCGCGGCTTTGCGCAGCGCCACGCGCTCCTCGGACTCACTGAAGTTCATCGTCATGCGTCTTTCGCCTCCACGACCGCGAGCACTGCTCCGACTTCGACCTGCTGTCCCACCCGCACCGGCAGCTCCGCGACCACGCCGTCGGCGGGCGCGGAAATCTTGTGTTCCATCTTCATCGCTTCCAGCCACAGCAACGGATCCCCGGCGGCGACGGTGTCACCAGCCGACACCGCGAGCCGGACGACCGTTCCCGGCATGGGCGCCACGAGCGAGCCCGCGGCGAGCGCGGCCGACGGGTCGGCGAACCTCGGCGCGGCGGCCAGGGTGACCGCCCCGAGCGACGAGTCCACGTAGACGGCGTCGCCGTAGCGAGCCACCTCGAAGGTCCTGCGCACGCCGGAAACGTCGACCACGACGCGGCCGGTCTCGGCGCTCACCAACGCGATGTCCTCGTAGCCTTCGGCTTTCAGGCCGTCGCGGGTCAGCGAGTAGCGCACTTCGAACTCGGTATCGCCGTGGCTGTACCGCTTCTGCTGTCCTTGGGACCGGACGTTGCGCCAGCCGCTGGGAAGCCGTCCCCAGGTCGTGGCTGCCTCACGGTTGCCCGCCGCTTCGGCCAACGCGGCGGCGAGAGCGGACAGCTTCACAGAGTCCTCAGTGGACAATGGTGTCGACAGGACGTCGAGTCCGTGCCGGTCGAAGAACGCGGTGTCGGTCTCCCCCGCCAGGAAAGCGTCGTGCCGGAGGATGGTGACCAGCAGATCCCGATTGGTCACGACACCGTGGATCTTCGACCCTGCCAAGGCTTTCGCGAGCCTGCGCGCGGCTTCGGCCCGGTCGGGCGCCCAGGCGATCACCTTGGCGAGCATGGGGTCGTAGTGCACTCCGACCACGGAACCGCTGACGAACCCGGAGTCGACACGCAAACCCGGCCCGTGCCGGAATTCCAGGTCGACGTCCGGTACCTCGAAGCGGTGCAGGGTGCCGCTCTGCGGCTGCCACCCGGCGGCCGGGTCCTCGGCGTAGAGGCGGACCTCGATGGCGTGCCCGGTGGTGGGCGGCGGGTCGAGCGGCAGGTGCGCCCCCTCGGCGACGCTCAGCTGCACCGCGACCAGGTCGACGCCGGTGGTGCACTCGGTGACCGGGTGCTCGACCTGCAGGCGGGTGTTCATCTCCAGGAAGTAGAACCGGCCGTCCGGCCCGGCGAGGAACTCGACTGTCCCGGCACCGACGTAGTCGATGGCCTTGGCCGCCTTGCGCGCGGCCCCGAACAGTTCCTCACGCATCGCGGAATCGACGAGCGGCGAAGGTGCCTCTTCGACGACCTTCTGGTGCCGCCGCTGGATCGAGCATTCCCGCTCCCCCAGCGCCCACACCGTGCCGTGGCGATCAGCCATGATCTGGACCTCGATATGCCGCCCGGTCTCCAGGTACCGCTCGCAGAACACCGTCGAGTCACCGAACGCGGAACCCGCCTCGGCACTCGCACCTTCGACAGCCTCGGCGAGTTCGCTCAGTTCGCGGACGACACGCATCCCGCGGCCGCCACCACCGGCGGAAGCCTTGACCAGCAAGGGAAGATCGGCTTGGGTGACCTCGGCGGGGTCCAGTTCGGACAGCACGGGCACACCAGCGGCGGACATCAGCCGCTTCGACTCCACTTTGGAGCCCATGGTCTCGATGGCCTCGGGAGGCGGGCCGACCCAGGTCAGCCCGGCGTCGAGCACGGCCCGCGCGAACGCGGCGTTCTCGGACAGGAAGCCGTACCCGGGGTGGATCGCGTCCGCGCCGGTGTCGGCCGCGGCCTTCACCAGCAGTTCGGAACGCAGGTACGTCTCGGACGGCGCGTTGCCCGGCAGGCGGACGGCGACGTCGGCCTCAAGCGCGTGCGGGAGGTCGGCGTCAGCGTCGGAGAAGACGGCGACGGTGCCGATCCCGGCGTCACGACAGGACCGGAAGACACGGCGGGCGATCTCGCCGCGGTTGGCGACCAGCAGGTTCTGGATCATGTCACTCCTTCCTTTCGCGAGCTTGCGCGCTCCGCGATAGTGTCGCCAGGGCGCCAGGACCAAGCTGACAGGAACGTCTCGCACGGGCGCCCTGCCGCCCCGATAGCGGGGCCTCCGGCCAAGTGCGCGCGCCGTGGTTCAGTTGACTGCCGCGACATCGGTTCTTTCCCATCCCTACATCCGGAAGACGCCGAAGCCTTCGGCGCCCTTCACTGGTCCATTGTGGATGGTGGACAGGCTGAGCCCGAGCACGGTGCGGGTGTCGCGCGGGTCGATGATGCCGTCGTCGTAGAGCATGCCGGACAGGAACATCGGCATCGACTCGGCCTCGATCTGCCCCTCCACCATGGCCCGCATGGCGGCGTCGTTCTCCTCGCTGTACTCCTGGCCCCGGTTCGCCGCCGCGGCGCGCGCCACAATGGACAGCACCCCGGCTAGCTGCGCCGGGCCCATCACCGCGGACTTCGCGCTGGGCCAGGCGAACAGGAAGCGCGGATCGTAGGCCCGGCCGCACATGCCGTAGTGCCCGGCGCCGTAGGACGCTCCCATGAGGACGGACAGGTGCGGGACCTTCGAGTTCGACACGGCGTTGATCATCATCGCGCCGTGCTTGATGATGCCGCTCTGCTCGTACTCCTTGCCGACCATGTAGCCGGTGGTGTTGTGCAGGAACACGAGCGGCGTGTCGATCTGGTTGGCCAGCTGGATGAACTGCGCCGCCTTCTGCGCCTCTTCACCGAACAGCACGCCCTGCGCGTTGGCCAGGACGCCGACCGGGTAGCCGTGGATGCTCGCCCAGCCGGTCGCGAGACTGGAACCGTACAGCGGCTTGAACTCGTCGAAATCGGAACCGTCGACAACACGCGCGATGACCTCGCGCGGGTCGAACGGCACCTTGAGGTCGGGCGGCACGATGCCGAGCAGGTCCTCGGGGTCAAACAGCGGCTCGGCGTAGTCGAGCCTCGGCTGTGGCCCCTGCTTGCGCCAGTTCAGCCGCCTGATGATGCTGCGCCCCAGCCGGATCGCGTCCTGCTCATCGGCGGCGAGGTAGTCGGCAAGGCCCGAGGTCCGGGCGTGCATCTCGGCGCCGCCGAGCGATTCGTCGTCGGACTCCTCACCGGTCGCCATCTTGACCAGCGGCGGCCCGCCGAGGAAAACCTTGGCGCGCTCCTTGACCATCACGACGTAGTCCGACATGCCCGGCAGATACGCGCCACCGGCCGTCGAGTTGCCGAACACCAGCGCGACCGTCGGGACCTTGGCCGCCGAGAACCGCGTCAGGTCACGGAACACCCGGCCGCCGGGAATGAAGATCTCCTTCTGCGTGGGCAGATCCGCGCCACCGGACTCGACGAGGTTGATCATCGGGAGCCGGTTCTGCGCGGCGATGTCCGCCGCCCGGAAGCTCTTCTTCGTCGTCCACGGGTTGCTCGCGCCGCCCTTCACCGTGGGGTCGCTCGCGGCGATCATGCACTCGACGCCCTCGACCACCCCGATCCCGGTGATCACGCTCGCGCCGACGGTGTAGTTCGAGCCCCACGCGGCCAGCGGCGAAAGCTCCAGGAACGGCGAGTCCTCGTCGAGCAGCAACTCGATCCGTTCACGGGCCATCAGCTTGCCGCGTTTGCGGTGCCGCTCGACGTATTTCTCGCCGCCGCCCGCGATCGCCTTGGCGTGCTCGGTGTCGATCTCGGCCAGCTTTTCGAGCATGGACGCCCGGTTCGCGGCGAACTCCTCGCCCCGGGGGTCCACAGTGGACCTGATAGCGGTCATGAGGTGTATCCCAATCGCTTCGCGGCCAGGCCGGTGAGGATCTCGTTGGTGCCGCCGCCGATGCCGAGGATGCGGACGTCACGGTAGTGGCGCTCCACTTCGGACTCCCGCATGTAGCCGAGCCCGCCGTGCAGCTGCACGGCCTCGTTGACCACCTCTTCGGCAGTCTGGACGGCGGTGTTCTTCGCGAAACAGGCTTCGGCGATGACCTCTTCGCCCGCGACGTGGCGCAGCGCGACACTGCGGGTGTACGTCCTGGCGACGTCGATCTTGCGGGCCATCTCGGTCAGCTTGTGCTGCACGAGCTGCCGGGAGATCAGCGGACGGCCGAACGTCTCCCGCATCCGGCACCAGTCCAGCGTCAGGTCGAAAGCGCGCTGCGCGTGGGAATATCCCTGCACTGCCAGCGAAACCCGTTCAGTGACGAACTGGGTGGCGATCTGCGCGAACCCGCCGTTCTCCGCGCCGACGAGGTTTTCCACCGGCACCCGGACATCCACATAGGACAGCTCGGCGGTGTCGGACGCGTGCCACCCCATCTTTTCCAGCTTGCGCGACACGGTGAACCCGGGCGTACCGCGTTCGACGACGATCAGCGAGATCCCGTGCGCGCCGGAGCCGCCGGTGCGCACCGCGGTGGTCACGAAGTCGGCGCGGCAGCCCGAGGTGATGAACGTCTTGGCGCCGTTGATGACGTACTCGTCACCTTCACGCACCGCGGCGGTCCGGATGCCGGAGACGTCGGAGCCTCCGTCGGGCTCAGTGATGGCCAGCGAGCCGATCTTGTCGCCTTCGAGCGCCGGGCGCACCCAGCGTTCGATCTGGACCGGATCGCCCGCCTCGGCGATGTGCGGAACCGCGATGCCGCAAGTGAACAACGAGGCGAACAGCCCGCCGGACCCGCCCGCGTAGTGCATCTCCTCGGCCACGACGAGCGCGTCGAGGTAGTCACCGCCGCCCCCGCCGACCGCCTCGGGGAAGCCGACGCCCAGCAAGCCGAGGTCCCCGGCCTTGCGGTGCAGGTCGCGCGGCAGTTCCCCGGCGCGCTCCCAGCCGTCGAGGTGCGGCAGGATCTCGGTCTCGGTGAACTTGCGGACCGTCGCGCGCAGCTCGGCCCGCTCCGGAGTCGCAAAGGGATCGGTCACTGTACCTCCTGGGGCCGAGCCCCAGACCCCAGCCGGGGGGCAAGCCCCCCTGGGCCCCCCAACTGAAGCAGGGCCTCCGGGATGTCGATCTCACGAGAGCGCAGCCACTCTCCGACTGCCTTGGCCTGCGGGTCGAAGCGCGCTTGCGAAGACACCCCTTCGCCGAGGATGCCCTCGACGACGAAGTTCATCGCCCACAGCTCAGGCAGCAGGTAGCGCTTGACAACGAGCTCGGCGGTCTCCGGCAGCAGGAGTTTGAACTCGGCGACGGTGAGCCGGTGTGCCAGCCAGCACCAGGCCTCGCCCGAGCGCACCCAGACACCGACGTTGGCATTACTGCCCTTGTCCCCGCTGCGAGCGCCGACGACCTTGCCGAGTGGCGCCCGCCGGACAGCGCCAGACGCCAAGGGTTCCGGCAGCTCGGGTTCGTCCACTTCGGACAGTTCCCGCGTTTGCGAAGCAGGCGCGATGTCCACCCGGGACCCATCCGACAGCACCGCGATGTGCGGCACCTCGCCAGCGTCCACATAGGCCGCCGTGTAGACGCCATACGGGGACGCGCTCGACGGCGGCGCGGTGACGTGGAAGCCTGGATAGCTGCCCAGCGCCAGCTCGATAGCCGCACTGCTGAACCCCCGCCCCGCGACGTTCTGGTCGGCGTCCTTCACCGCCACGTGCAGCAACGCGCTCGCCTGCTGTTCGGTGTCGGCGTCCGCGTGGTCGGTGCGGGCCAGGGTCCACTTGACCTCCGCGGGCGGGTTGGCCTTGAGCGCGCCTTCGAGCTGTTCGCGGACCAGCGCGGCTTTCTGCTCGATGTCCAGTCCGGTGAGGACGAACGTCGTCTCGTTGCGGAACCCGCCGAGACTGTTGAGGCACACCTTGAGCGTCGGCGGCGGTGGTTCGCCGGTCGCGCCGCTGAGCCGCACGCGGTCCGGCCCGTCCTGGGCGAGCGTCAGCGTGTCGAACCGGGTGGTGACATCCGGGCCCGCGTACCGGGCGCCGGTGATCTCATACAGCAGCTGCGCGGTGACGGTGCCGACGGTGACCACACCGCCGGTGCCCTCGTGCTTGGTGATCACGCTCGACCCGTCGGCGTGGATCTCCGCGATCGGGAATCCGGGCGTGCCCAGGTGGTGTTCGGTGAAGAACGCGTAGTTCCCGCCGGTGGCCTGCGTGCCGCACTCGATCACGTGCCCGGCGGCGACCGCCCCGGCGAGGGCGTCGTAGTCGTCGCGGGCCCAGCCGAAGTGCGCGGCGGCCGGGCCGACGATCACCGAAGCGTCGGTGACACGGCCGGTCACGACGATGTCCGCACCGGCGTTGAGACAGTCCACAATGCCCCAAGCGCCGAGATAGGCGTTGGCGGTCAAGGGTTTTCCGAAGCCCAGCTCTCCGGACCGCGCGATCAGGTCGTCGCCCTCGACGTGCGCTATCGACACGTCGACACCGAGTTTCACGGCCAGCTCGCGGAGCGCGCCCGCCAGCCCGGCGGGGTTGAGGCCCCCGGCGTTGGCGACGATCTTGACGCCCTTTTCCTTGGCCAGCGCCAGGTTCTCCTCCAGCTGGCGGAGGAACGTCTTGGCGTAGCCGCGGTTCGGGTCCTTCATCCGGTCACGGCCGAGGATGAGCATGGTGAGCTCGGCGAGGTAGTCACCGGTCAGCACGTCGAGCGGGCCGCCGGTGAGCATCTCGCGCACGGCCGAGAACCGGTCGCCGTAGAACCCGGACGCGTTGCCGATCCGCACCGGCGCCGTCATGCGAACTGCCCGGCCTTACGGCCTTCTCCCGGCGGACCGGCGAAGGCCTGCGCCAGACCGAGCCACTCCTCGACCCCGGCGCCGGCCGCGACGAGGTCGGTGTCGGCCGGATGCCGCCGCTGGGTCACCACGTGGCAGAACCCGAGCGCGCTGCCGGTGAGCCGCTGCTCGGCGTCTTCGGGGCCGAACGCCCAGGTCGAGCCGTCGGGCGCGGTGAGCTCGACGCGGAACTCCGCGGCGGGCGGCGCGAGCGAGTGGAGCTTGAAGGCGAAGTCGCGGGTCCGGGTGCCGAACCGGGCGATGTGCCACAGCCGGGCGGTCGGTTCCCGGTCGAGGCCCAGCGCGTCGAAGACGTCCTGGCCGTGCGCCCAGGTCTCCATCAGCCGCGCGGTGGCCATGGACGCGGCGCTCATCGGCGGGCCGTACCAGGGGATCTTCTGCCCGTCCGGCACTGCGGCGAGCGCGTCGGCCAGCGCGGCGCGACCCTCCCGCCAGTCCACGAGCAGCTGCTTCGGCGACTTCTGCGCACCTTCGGCCGCTCCGTCGTCGACGTAGTTCTCCCCGACCTTCAGCAGGCCCTCGACCTCGGCCTGCCACTCCTGGGCGGGCCTGCTCGCCGCGATCAGGGACTTCTGGTCCGTCCAGGCCAGGTGGGCGATCTGGTGCGCGATCGTCCAGCCCTCGGCCGGCGTGGGCCTGGCCCAGTCCGAAGCGGGCAACCCCGCCACGACGTCGTCGATGGTCTGCGTCTCGGCCGCGAGATCCCCGAGGATCACGCCAAGGTCCGCCATAGCCCGCCTCCTTGCGTCTGTGCCCACCCTGACACCGCCCCTGGGAAAAATCAAGCATGCCTGATTGTTTTTATCGCGGCTCGCTCGTGTCCTTTCCACGAGGTCCCGTTCGTTCCCTGCCCGAGGGTCCAAACTGGGACCCGAAGCGACGAAGGAGTGTTCCGATGCCGCAGTACCTTGCCTTGATCTACAGCGCCGACGTGGACTGGTGGGCGCCCGAGCAGGCGAGCGAGCTCGCCGAATACCGCCAGTTCGCGGTGGACAACGCCGACTGCGTCCGCGCGAGCGCCGTCCTGCACCCGACCACGACGGCCACGGTCGTCCGGGTGGAGGGCGCCCGCGGCGGGAAGGTGGTCACGACCGACGGGCCCTACGCCGAAACCAAGGAAGCGCTGACCGGGTACTACCTGATCGACGCCGAGGACCTGGACGCGGCGGTGGCGATCGCGGCCGAGCTCCCCGCGGCCTGGGGCGGCGCCGTCGAGTTACGCCCGGTCATCGCGGCCAAATAGCCGCCGCCCGTGACTGCCCCTGAAGGCCACCTTCACGGCGTAAAACGCCGTGAAGGTGGCCTTCAGGGGCAAGTCGGCTCGACATCGCGCTGGACGGCAGGACGGCAGTTTCCCGATGACCTCTGAGCGCGACGCGGTCGCCGAGACGGTCCGGATCGAGGGCGCACGCATCCTCGCGACCCTGATCCGGACCGTCGGCGACGTGCGGCTGGCCGAGGACGCCGTGCAGGAGGCGACCCTGGCGGCGCTCGGCGCGTGGCCGGTCACCGGGGTGCCGCCGCAGCCGCGCGCCTGGCTCACGGTGACCGCGCGCCGGAAGGCGATCGACATCCTCCGTCGCGAGCGGGCCCGCCCGGACAAGGAGCGGGACGGGCTGCGGCTGATCGAGCTCGGCGGGTCCGGCCTGCCGCCGGACGAGGTCGTGCACGACGACCTGCTGCGGCTGATCTTCACCTGCTGCCATCCCGCGCTGTCCCCGCCAACCCGGGTCGCGCTGGCTCTGCGGACCCTGTGCGGCCTCTCGCCCGCGCAGATCGCCGCGGTGCTCCTCGCCACCGAGACCGCCACGGCGAAGCGCCTGACCAGGGCCCGGCAGAAGATCGCCGCGGCGCACATCCCCTACCGGGTCCCTGGCGCGGACGAGCTGGCCGACCGGCTGCCTGCCGTCTGCGGAGTGATCCACAGTCTCTACACGGCAGGCCACGCGCCCGTCGACGGCCACGCCGCCTACGACGTCGACACCTGCGCCGAAGCGGTCCGGCTGGCCGAACTCGTGCACGAACTGCTGCCGCACCAGACGATGCCCGCCGCGGTACTGGCGCTGCTGCTGCTCACCGAGGCCCGCAGGCCGTCGCGGCTCGGCGAGCACGGCGACGTCGTGCCCCTCGACCGGCAGGATCGCCGCCGGTGGGACGCCGTCGCCATCGATCGCGGGGTCGCGCTGCTGAACGATTCACTGCGCCGGTCCCACGGGCAGGCGGAGGCGTATCAGCTCCAGGCCGCGATCGCGGCGGAACACGCTCGCGCCGCCAGCTACGACGGCACCGACTGGACGGAGATCCTGCGGCTCTACGACCTGCTGGTGTCGATCGCGCCCAGCGACGCCGCGGGCCTTGGCCGGGTGGTCGCCGCGGCCGAAGCGGCCGGTCCCGCGGCCGGGCTCGCCCTGCTGGCCGACCTGCCGCCGAACCCCCGCTGGCACGCCGTCCGCGCCGAACTGCTCGCCCGCGAGGGCCGGTACGTGGAGGCCGTCCGGGCGCTCACGGCCTCCCTCGGCGGACCGGCGACGCAGCCGGAACGACGTTTTCGGGAACAGCGCCGGGACGAGTTCCGCCAGCTGGCCACCGAGAACCCCTGACGGGCACTGGACGGCCGCCACTATTGACACCTTGCCAGTAGTGGCGGCGCTGACTACCGTCGTCCCCATGAGCGCCTACGCCGACATCACCTACGAGGTCACGGACCGCATCGCGACCGTGACGCTCAACAGGCCGGAGGCGCGCAACGGCTACACGATCCGGATGGCGGACGAGCTCGGCGACGCGATGGACCGGGCCGACCGGGACGAGGACGTACGGGTCGTAGTCCTCACCGGCAACGGCAAGGACTTCTCCGTCGGCGCGGACCTGTCCCAGGGCGGTTTCGACTTCGACCCGGACACCGGGCCCGACGCGGCCTGGCAGGAGCCCGCCGGGCGCTGCTCGAAGCGGATCTTCACGATGAACAAGCCGGTCATCGCGGCGCTGCGGGGCGCGGCGGTCGGCGGCGGCGTCACCATCACGCTGGCCTGCGACTACCGCCTGGCCTCGACGGACTCCCGCTTCGGTTTCGTGTTCGTCCGCCGCGGGATCTACCCCGAAGGCGCCTCCGCCTGGTTCCTCCCCCGGCTCGTCGGCATGGGCACCGCGCTCGACTGGATGATCAGCGGCCGCGTGTTCAAGGCCGACGAAGCCCTGCGCGCGGGCCTGGTCCACAGCCTCCACGAGCCGGACGAAGTCCTGCCCCGGGCGTACGAACTGGCGCGCGAGATCGTCGCCACGACCTCGCCGGTGTCGGTCGCCGTGACCCGCCAGCTGCTCTACCGGATGGCGTCGGAGCCATCCCCGTTCCCGGTGCACGAGCTCGACTCCCGGCTCATCGGCGGCCTCGGCACGAGCCCGGACGCCGTCGAAGGCGTCCTGTCCTTCCTGCAGAAACGCCCGCCCGAGTTCGGGATGCGGGTGGACACGGACCTGCCGCCGTACCTGCCCTGGCTGGACAAGTGACCGCGTACCCGCCGGAGCCCTGGCACCTCGCCGGGCAGGCCTACGTCTCGCTGTGGCGCCTGCCCGTCGCCGACCTGCCGAAGCTGCCCGACGGCGCCGAGCCGGTCGTGCTGGGCGGCCGCGCGCAGGTCATCGCCGCCTGGATCGACTACCAGGAACCCGGCCAGCTGAGCTACCACGAGCTGCTCTCCACCGTCGCCGTGCGCGGCAAGCGGCCGTCGGCCTCCATCACCGACATCTGGGTCGACAGCGAGGTCTCCCTCGCGGGCGGCCGGGCACTGTGGGGCATCCCGAAGAACCTCGCGTCGCTCGGGTTCACCCACGGGCGGACCTTCACCGCCACCGCCGCCACGGACGACTGGATCGCCACGGCCGCGTTCACCCGCCGCCCCGGCCTGCCCATCGCCACCCCGGCCGCCTTCGACGTCGTCCAGGCCCTCGGCGGGCAGCTCAAGCGGAGCCCGGTCGCCGCGAAAGCGAAGCCACACCCGGCCATCGCGGACTGGTCGATCAACGCGCTCGGCCCGCTCGGCTACCTCGCCGGGCGGCGTCCGGTCGTCAGCGTGAGTCTGCGAGACTTCACCCTTCGCTTCGGCGGCTGAAGACCCTCTTTCGAGACCCCCTTCGAGGCCGTTTCAGGCGCTTGAGCAGCCGCTCTCAGTGACCGGGTAACCCGCCAGGGTGAGAGCCGACACGCCACCCATTGGGGCACGTGCAGGGTTGGACCCCTACATGTAGTCTCTGAGAACGGCATCGCCCAGCGACGGGAGACCGCTGACAGAGCGGATGCCGAGAATCTTTTGTGTACCAGCAGCACCCGGTCTCGCAAGCCGTGTGCCGATCGAACGCGCACTCTTTAAAAGACACAGTTGGAGACACGCATGTCAGTGGAAACAAACCAGCGGCCACCCTCGTCTTCGGATGCCCAGCCCGTCACCGTGCGGGTCATCCGGCGGGACGGCAGCGTGTCGCCCTTCGACGCCGGCAAGATCTCGGTCGCCCTCACGAAGGCCTTCCTGGCCGTCGAGGGTGATGACGCTTCCTCGTCCTCGCGCGTCCACCACGTCGTCGCCCAGCTGACCGAGCAGGTCGAGGCGACGCTGCTGCGCCATGCCGGTCCCGAGACCGCCCTGCACATCGAGCAGATCCAGGACATCGTCGAGCTCGCCCTGATGCGCGGCGAGCACCACAAGGTCGCCCGCTCGTACGTCCTCTACCGCGACGAGCGCGCCAAGGCCCGCGAGTCCGCCAAGCCCGCCACCTCCGATGTCGCGATCAGCGTCAAGGCCGCCGACGGCACGGTCCGCCCGCTCGACTGGGCCCGCGTGTCCCACGTCGTGGGCGAGGCCGTCGCCGGGCTCGAAGACGTCAACGCCGAGCAGGTGCTGGCCGAGGCCAAGCGCAACCTCTACGACGGCATCAGTGCCGACGAGCTCGCGCTCGCGCAGATCATGGCCGCCCGCGTGCTGGTCGAGCAGGAGCCGAACTACTCCTACGTCAGCGCCCGGCTGCTCGCCGACAAGCTGCGCGGCGAGGCCCTCACCTACCTGGCCGGTGCCCCGCGCATGGCCAGCCAGGACGAGATGACCGCCCAATACCCGCAGTACTTCCGCGACTACCTGCGCCGCGCGATCGAGCTGGAACTGGTCAACTCCGAGCTGGCCTCGTTCGACCTCGACAAGATCACCGCCGCCATCAAGGCCGAGCGTGACCTCGACTTCGGCTTCCTCGGCCTCCAGACGCTGTACGACCGGTACTTCCAGCACCACAACGGCGTCCGGTTCGAGCTGCCGCAGGCGTTCTTCATGCGCGTCGCGATGGGCCTGGCGATCCGCGAGGACAACCGCGAAGCCCGCGCCATCGAATTCTATGAGCTCCTGTCGAGCTTCCACTTCATGGCGTCCACCCCGACGCTGTTCAACTCGGGCACCACGCGCCCGCAGCTGTCGTCCTGCTTCCTGACCACTGTGGACGATGACCTGGACTCGATCTTCCAGGCGTACAAGAACAACGCGCTGCTGGCGAAGTACTCCGGCGGCCTCGGCAACGACTGGACCCCGGTCCGCGGCCTCGGCGCGCACATCAAGGGCACCAACGGCCAGTCGCAGGGCGTCGTGCCGTTCCTCAAGATCGCCAACGACACCGCCGTCGCGGTGAACCAGGGCGGCAAGCGCAAGGGCGCGGCCTGCGCGTACCTCGAGACCTGGCACGTGGACATCGAGGAGTTCCTCGACCTGCGCAAGAACACCGGTGACGACCGCCGCCGCACCCACGACATGAACACCGCGAACTGGGTGCCCGACGAGTTCCTCCGCCGCGTCGAGGCCGACGCGCAGTGGACCCTGTTCTCGCCGAACGAAGCCCCCGACCTGCACGACCTCTACGGCAACGAGTTCTCCGCCCGCTACGCCGAGTACGAGGCGATGGCCGAGCGCGGCGAGATGAAGGTCTTCCGCCAGGTCCGCGCCGTCGACCTGTGGCGCCGGATGCTGACCATGCTGTTCGAGACCGGACACCCGTGGATCACCTTCAAGGACCCGTGCAACCTGCGCTCGCCGCAGCAGCACATCGGCGTCGTGCACTCGTCCAACCTGTGCACCGAGATCACGCTGAACACCAGCGCCGACGAGGTCGCGGTCTGCAACCTGGGTTCGGTCAACCTGCTCAAGCACGTCACCCCCGCGGGCCTGGACACGAAGCGCCTCGAGAAGACCGTGCGCACCGCGGTCCGCATGCTCGACAACGTGATCGACATCAACTTCTACACGATCCCGGAGGCGCGCCGCTCCAACCTGCGCCACCGCCCGATCGGCCTGGGCCTGATGGGCTTCCAGGACGCGCTGTTCGAGATCGGCGTTCCGTTCTCCTCCTCCGAAGCCATCCAGTTCGCGGACGAGAGCATGGAGCACATCTCCTACTACGCGATCTCGGCCTCGACCGACCTCGCCGAGGAGCGCGGCCAGTACCAGACGTTCGAGGGTTCGCTGTGGAGCAAGGGCATCCTGCCCATCGACTCGATGCAGCTGCTCATCGACGCCCGCTCACGTGACGCGCTCGACGTCGACATCTCGTCCACTTTGGACTGGGCGCCGCTGCGCGACCGGGTCAAGACCGTGGGCATGCGCAACTCCAACGTGATGGCGATCGCGCCGACCGCGACGATCTCCAACATCTCCGGCGTCGGGCAGTCCATCGAGCCGCTGTTCCAGAACCTGTTCGTCAAGTCGAACATGTCCGGCGACTTCACCGTCGTCAACCCGCACCTGGTCAAGAGCCTCAAGGCACGTGGCCTGTGGGACGAGGTCATGGTGTCCGACCTCAAGTACTTCGACGGCAGCCTCGGCAAGATCGACCGCGTGCCGGATGACCTGAAGGCCTTGTACGCCACCGCTTTCGAGATCGAGAGCAAGTGGATCGTCGACGCGGGTTCGGTCCGCCAGAAGTGGATCGACCAGGCGCAGTCGCTGAACCTCTACATCGCGGCGCCCAGCGGCCGCAAGCTCGACGAGCTGTACCGCTACGCCTGGCACAAGGGCCTCAAGACCACGTACTACCTGCGGGCGCAGTCCGCGACGCACGTGGAGAAGTCCACCCTGCGCGGCACCGACGGCAAGCTGAACGCCGTCTCGGCCGGTCCGGCCGCTCCCCCGGCACCCGCTGCCGTTCCTGCCCCGGCACCCGCGGCGGTCGTCCCGGCCGTGCCGACGGCCCCGGCCGTCAAGGCCGAGCCGAAGGAGATGCCGAAGGTGTCCGACGTCGACTTCGTCGCCACCGAAGGCGCGGCCTGCCGCATCGACGACCCCGACTGCGAAGCCTGCCAGTAAGCCCCAGCCGCGTGCGCGCTCGCACTTTCGGAGCGACTCGCACTTTCACGTGAGAGTGCGAGCGCCCCGGCCCTCAACTTCCTTGGAGTGCCATGACCAACCTGGAAACCGTCGACGCGACCGGCCTCGGTGAGATCGAAGTCGGCGCCGAGCGGATCAACGTCGACGACAAGCGGATGATCAACGCCCGCGCGGACGTCAACCAGCTGCTGCCGATGAAGTACACCTGGGCGTGGGAGAAGTACCTCAACGCCTGCAACAACCACTGGATGCCGACCGAGGTCGCCATGCAGGCCGACATCGCGCTGTGGAAGTCGGCCGACGGCCTCACCGAGGACGAGCGCCAGATGCTCAAGCGCAACCTCGGCTTCTTCGCCACCGCGGAGTCCTTGGTGGCCAACAACATCGTGCTCGCGGTGTACCGCCAGATCACCAATCCCGAGTGCCGCCAGTACCTGCTGCGCCAGGCGTTCGAGGAGGCCGTGCACACGCACACCTTCCAGTACATCTGCGAAAGCCTCGGCCTGGTCGAGGGCGAGCTGTTCAACATGTACCGCGAGGTCCCGTCGATCTCCGCGAAGGACGCCTGGGCGCTGAAGTACACCCAGCACCTCGAGGACCCGGACTTCAAGACCGGCACCCCGGAAGCCGACCAGGCCTTCCTGCGTGACCTCGTCGCGTTCTACGTGATCTTCGAGGGCATGTGGTTCTACACCGGTTTCGCGCAGATCCTCTCGCTCGGCCGCCGCAACAAGATGATCGGCATCGCCGAGCAGTACCAGTACATCCTGCGTGACGAGTCGATCCACCTGAACTTCGGCATCGACTGCATCAACCAGATCAAGATCGAGAACCCGCACCTGTGGACCGAAGAGTTCCAGGCGGAGATCCGGACGATGCTGAACGAGGCGTGCGAGCTCGAGGTCGCCTACGCCAAGGACACCATGCCGCGCGGCATGCTCGGCCTGTCCTCGGCGCTGACCGAGCAGTACATGCACTTCATCACCGACCGCCGCGCCCAGCAGATCGGCCTCCAGCCGATCTACGGCGAGAACGAGAACCCGTTCCCGTGGATGTCGGAGGCGATGGACCTCAAGAAGGAGAAGAACTTCTTCGAGACCCGCGTCATCGAGTACCAGTCCGGCGGCGCCCTCGACTGGGACTGATCCCCAGCGATTTCAGTTGCCCCTGAAGGCCACCATCACGGCGTTTTACGCCGTGATGGTGGCCTTCAGGGGCAGTCCGGATTTCCGGGGATGACGCCCGCGTCCTGGTCCTCGGCGTGGGAATGCAGCAGCTCGCCGAGGTCGGCGAGCATTCCGGCCATCTCGTGTTGCCTGGCCGTTGGCAGCGCCCCGGAGAGCAGGTCGGTCATGACCCTCGGCAGGTGGGAGTTCACCACCCCGAGCGCCCGGACGAGTTCGGCGGTCCGCAGGTTCATCGCCGCCGCACCTCCTCGAACGGGGGCGGCTCCGGCACGTGACACCGCGCGCGAATCGACTCGACCGACACCGCCAGCACGGCGTCACGAAGCCGGTTGTCCCGGCGGGCCCTGGCAAGACGGCGGAGCTGCCGCGCCAGGACGAACAGCAGCAGGATGACGACGAGCAGTCCGCACAAGCTCAGCCCGGCGGTCACGAGCACGGTCACGACGCCCTCCTCGTCGATGCCGGCTCGCACGGCCTTGAGGCGCTGGGCACGCCGCGGGCCGTGCGAGCCGGTGACGGGCACAGGCCGCGGGGAAACGCGTCCGCCTGCGCCGCGCGAGTCACGCCGGGAGCCGGGACGCCGCGACTCCCCCGCGTGATGCCGATACGACCCGCCGACCAGAAATGGCTTCGTACCGGCGAAGCAGTGCCGCGCCAACGGCTTCGAGAGTTCACGTCTGCCTCCTTCACAATAAGGGACTCTATTTCATAGGATCCTATGCATGGAAGTCCACCGAAAGGGTGAAGACTGGAGGAGCGGGTTTGCGAGATACTTCCGCCACCCTCGACGACCTTGGGAGAGCGCAGACATGGCCACCACACCGACGGTTCGCCGCTTGCAGCTGGGCAACGAGCTCCGCCGCGTCCGGGAGAACGCGGGCCGGACCCCCACCGAAGCCGCGACCGTGCTCGACTGCGCGGCCACCAAGATCAGCCGGATGGAACTGGGCCAGAGTCCCGTCGGCATCGGCGACCTCAAACTGCTCCTGGAGTACTACGGCGACGAGCCCGACCACATCGCGTCGATGCTGGAACTGGGCCGCAACACCAAGGCCCGCGGCCGCTGGACCGGCTACCGCGCGATCTTCCCCGACTGGTTCCGCATGTACTTCGACCTGGAGCAGGACGCCTCGGACATCAAGATGACGGAGGCCGAGGTCGTCCCGGGTCAGCTCCAAACCGACGACTACGTCCGCGCCCTGTACGCCAGCCACAGTCCGGCCGAGATCGACGATCGACTCAAGGCCCGCCAGGAGCGACGCTCCATCCTGACTCGCGAGAATCCTCCGACAATCAGCTTCGTCCTGTCGGAATCATGCCTGCACCGGGCGGTCGGCGACACGGCGGTCATGCGTGGTCAGCTCGACTACCTCGTCGCGATGAGCAAGCGGCGCAACATCCACATTCAGGTGCTGCCGTTCGACGCCCAAACACCCATGGCGGGGTTTCTCTACTACGGGTTCACACTGCTGACGATCGATTCGCCGGGCAACGCGTCGGCTCTTGAGTTCGTTTATGTGGAGGATCTCGACGACGCCCGCTACCTCGACGGTGATAATGAGAAGCGGCCCTACGTCAACCTGTGGGGTCGGCTGCAAGCCGCCGCACTGGGCCCGGTCGAGTCACGCAAGCTCATCCGGAACGTGGCGGAGCAGTTCACGTGATGGACCGGAGAGGAACACCCCATGACGAGGCAAGACCCGCAGTGGAGGAAGAGCAGCCGCAGCCAGGGCAACGGCCAATGCGTCGAAGTGGCCACCGGTAGCGACTGGTTCGGCGTCCGCGACACGAAGCTCGGCCACACCGGCCCGGTGCTCGTCTTCACGCCCAGCGCCGCTACCGCGTTCCTCGACACGATCAAGCACGACTGACGGTCGATCACCGGTAGGCTCTGCGACGCCACTGGTTCCCCGCGGCGCGCGTGCGCGGCGCGGGGAGGCAACAGGGAACCCGGCGTGAATCCGGGACTGCCCCGCAGCGGTATGTGGGAACGAAAGCCGTCACCGCGCGAAACGCGGTAAAGCACTGGATGTTCGAGTCCGGGAAGCGACGGCCGGTAGGCAGGCTGATGCAGCCGCGCCCATGAGTCCGAATACCTGCCAGCGGTACGTGCGCCGACGGCGTGCGTGAGTCAGGGCCTCGTGGGATGGGCGCGGACCGAGACGGGATTCCCCCGTCCGCCCCTTTCTTTCGCGCGCCCTGGCTCGGCCAGACGAGCTCGCGAGGAGAGAGCTGTGACCGGACAGAAGCCCATCGGCACGACAGTGCTGGGCTACCCGCGCATCGGCGCGGACAGGGAACTCAAGCGTGCGCTGGAGAAGTACTGGGCGGGCGGGCTGGACGAAGCCGCGCTGCTGGAGGTCGGGAAGAACCTGCGAGCCGACACCTGGCGCCGCCTGCGCGACGCCGGGCTGGACTCGGTCCCGTCCAACACCTTCTCCCACTACGACCAGGTCCTCGACACGACGGCGCTGGTCGGAGCCCTGCCCGCCCGGTTCACCGAGCTGGGCCTTTCGCCGCTCGACACCTACTTCGCCGCCGCGCGGGGCGTGCAGGACGCGCCCGCGCTCGAGATGACGAAGTGGTTCGACACGAACTACCACTACCTGGTGCCGGAACTGGGGCCGGACACCGCGTTCACGCTCGGCGGCACCAAGCCGCTCGACGAGTACCTGGAGGCCAAGGCCGCGGGCATCGAGACACGGCCCGTGCTGGTCGGCCCGGTGACGTTCCTGCTGCTGTCGAAGGCCGCGGGGAACGCACCCGAGGGCTTCCAGCCGTTGGAGCTGCTCGACCCGCTGCTGGCGGTGTACTGCGAGCTGCTGGGCAAGCTGCACGACGCGGGCGCGGAGTGGGTCCAGCTCGATGAGCCCGCGTTCGTCGGGGACCGGACCGACTCCGACCTCGACGCGCTCGCCCACGCCTACGAGGTGCTCGGCGGGCCGGCGCGTCGGCCGCGGCTGCTGGTGGCCGGGTACTTCGGCAATCTCGGCGCTGGGCTGGCGGTCCTGGCCTCCTCGCCGGTCGAGGCGCTGGCCGTCGACCTGGTCACCGATCCGTCGGCGGTGGACGCCGTGGCGGCGCAGACGGCGTTGCAGGACAAGGAACTGCTGGCCGGGGTGGTCGACGGGCGCAACATCTGGCGGACCGACCCGACCGTCGCGCTCAGCCGGGCGGCGACGCTGCTGGGCTCCGCGAAGACGGTCAGCATCGCCACCTCGTGCTCGCTGCTGCACGTGCCCTACGACGTCGAGCGGGAGGCCGGGCTGGACGAGCGCCTGCGCGGCTGGCTCGCGTTCGCCGCGCAGAAGGTCGACGAGGTCGTCCTGCTCGGCAAAGCACTGAGCCAGGGCACCGAAACGGTGACCGCGGAGCTGGACGCCGCCCGCGCCGCGATCGCCGACCGCGCGGCGTCGAAGGACCTGCTCAACGCCGAGGTCCGGGCCCGGATCGACGCCCTCAAGCCCGAGGACGCCGAGCGCGCCCCGTACGCCTTGCGCGCGGCCGCCCAGCAGGCCGCGCTGGGGTTGCCCGCCCTGCCGACCACGACGATCGGCTCGTTCCCGCAGACCGTCGACATCCGCAAGGCGCGGGCGGCGCACAAGGCGGGCAAGCTCGGCGACGACGCGTACCGCGCGGCGATGCACGCCGAGATCGAGCGGGTCGTGCGGTTGCAGGAGGACCTGGGCCTCGACGTCCTGGTGCACGGTGAGCCCGAGCGCAACGACATGGTGCAGTACTTCGCCGAGCAGCTGGCCGGGTTCGCCGCGACCGACAACGGCTGGGTGCAGTCGTACGGCTCGCGCTGTGTCCGTCCGCCGATCCTGTTCGGCGACGTCTCCCGCCCGGTGCCGATGACGGTGGGCTGGTCGCGCTACGCCCAGGAGCTCACCGACAAGCCGGTCAAGGGCATGCTCACCGGCCCGGTGACGATCCTGGCCTGGTCGTTCGTGCGCGACGACCAGCCGCTCGGCGACACCGCTTTGCAGGTCGCGCTGGCGATCCGCGACGAGGTGGCCGACCTGGAGGCCGCGGGCATCGGGATCATCCAGGTGGACGAGCCCGCGCTGCGCGAACTGCTGCCGCTGCGCGAGGCCGAGCACCAGGCGTACTTCGACTGGGCTGTCCGGTCGTTCCGGGTGTCGACCTCGGGCATCGCCGATGCGACGCAGATCCACACGCACATGTGCTACTCGGAGTTCGGCGAGGTGCTGCCCGCGATCGACGCGCTCGACGCCGACGTCACCAGCATCGAGGCGGCGCGCTCCAAGATGGAGGTGCTGACTGACCTCGACTCCGGCGGTTTCGGCCGCGGGGTCGGGCCGGGCGTCTACGACATCCACTCGCCCCGGGTGCCGGACGTCGCCGAGGTCAGCGGCCTGCTGAGGACCGCGGTCGGCGCGGTGCCCGCGGACCGCGTCTGGGTCAACCCGGACTGCGGCCTGAAAACCCGCGGCTACGCCGAGGTCGAGCCCGCCCTGCGCAACCTGGTCGCCGCGGCGAAACTCATCCGCGCCGAACAACCCACCTGACGCGCTGGCCAACTGCCCCTGAAGGCCACCATGACGGCGTATTACGCCGTCATGGTGGCCTTCAGGGACCATCAGGCATTTTGCCCGAACTGGGTATTGTCAGGTGGCCAATAAGGGAGGACGGTGTGGGTAACGATCTCAGCGGGGAGATGGTCACCATGACGAGCACCGTCGGCAAGGTCACCGGGGCACTGCGCGGTCGCGTGCCGACTCTCACCTCGATCCCGTTGCCCCGCCGCGTCGACGAACGGTGGCTCGCGAGCCGCTGGCCCGTCCGCGAGCTCGCTCCCCCGCCGCCCGGCAGCGGCCTGAAACCCGTGCTCGGCGACGACGGCCCGCCGCTGGTCGGGCACGTGCCGGAGATGATGCGGTTCGGCACCGAGTTCGGCCTGCGCCGTCACGAGATGTACGGCCCGGTGTCGTGGATGGGCGGCTTCGGCCGCCGCATCGTCGCGCTGTCGGGCCCGGCGGCCACCCAGATCGCGCTCGTCAACAAGGACAAGGCCTTCTCCCAGGAGGGCTGGAACTTCTTCATCGAGAAGTTCTTCGAGCGCGGCCTGATGCTGATGGACTTCGGCGAGCACCACCTGCACCGCCGGATCATGCAGCAGGCCTTCACCCGCGACCGGCTGAACGGGTACGTCGGCCAGATGGGCCCTGCCCTGCGCGAAGGCGTCGCCGGGTGGGCCGGCGGTTCGAACCCCCGCCTCTACCCGCTGCTCAAGCAGCTCACCCTCGACGTCGCCACCCGGGTCTTCATGGATATGCCGCCGTCCGCGGACTCCGCCGCGATCAACCACGCCTTCGTCAGCGCCGTGCGCGCGGGCACCGCGATCGTGCGTCACCCGGTCCCCGGCGGCCGCTGGGCGGCGGGCCTGCACGGCCGCAAGGTCTTGGAGCGGTACTTCGCCGCGAACCTGCCCGCCAAGCGGCTGGCCGACGGCGACGACCTCTTTTCCGCGCTGTGCCAGGCCACCAGCGAGGACGGCGAGCGGTTCACCGACACCGACATCGTCAACCACATGATCTTCCTGATGATGGCCGCGCACGACACCACGACCATCACCAGCAGCGCCGCCGCGTACTACCTCGCCAAGCATCCCGAGTGGCAGGAGCGCGCCCGCCAGGAGTCCCTCGCCCTCGGCGACGACGTGCCCGGCATCGAAGCGCTGGAGAGCCTGAAGACGCTGGACCTGGTGCTGAAGGAGTCACTCCGGCTCGTCGCCCCGGTGCCCAGCCTGGCGCGCAAGACGGTCAAGGACACCGAGGTGCTCGGTCACTTCCTCCCGGCGGGCACGCTCGTCGGCGTCTCCCCCACCGTGAACCACTTCTCGCCGGAGTGCTGGACCGACCCGATGCGGTTCGACCCCGAACGGTTCGGGGACGAACGTCGTGAGGACAAGTCGCACCGCTACGCCTGGATGCCGTTCGGCGGCGGCGCGCACAAGTGCATCGGACTGCATTTCGGAACCCTGGAAGTGAAGGCGCTGCTGCACGAGATGCTGCGGGCGTACCGGTGGTCCGTGCCCGCGCGGTACACGGCCCGGTGGGACTACGTGTCCCTGCCGATCCCCGTGGACGGCCTCCCGATGCGGCTCGACCGCCGCTGAAGTCCCCGCCTCCACGAACGAGCACGGAAGGTGACATCACGTCACCATTCGTGCAACACCATCACCCTTTCAGCCGGTAGACACCCCGTTTCGCGCATGATGCCGTGGCACTACTCGCGGCCAACTCATACCTAGTGTGGGTCCATGATCCGGGACACCATGCCTGAGCTGGCCTTAATCCGCGTATGAAGAGGTGAAGTGTGCCTGAGCCTGGTGCCACACCAGGGTTGGCAGACGTCGCGCGCCGTTGGGCTGTGACGCTGGCTGACACCAAAGGAGTATCGCTTCCCCCTGCCGAGCTCGAGGACATCCTGCTGGCCGTCGCCCGCGACGCGCTGTCGCAGGTCGAGCCGACACGCGATCCGGCCTTGATGCGGTTCACGGCCCTATACGCCGCTTCGCCCGTCGGCATCGCCCTCGCCGACCGGGACGGCGAGATCGTCGAGGCGAACATCGCGCTGGGCCTGCTGCTCGGCCACCCGCCCGAGCACTTCCGCGGGCGGAACATCGCGGAGCTCGGCTCGGAGGACCACGACGTCAACCGGCTGCGCACCGGACTCGAGCAGCTGGACGACGAGGTCAAGCCGTTCAAGGAGCGGCTGAAGCTGGACCACGCCGAGGACGGTCCCTTGTGGACCGACGTCCGGCTGAGCAGGCTGCCGGGCGACCGGCCGGGCTCGGCCTACCCGATGCTGATGGTCACCGACGCCAACGAGCTGCACCTGCTGCAGGAACAGTTGCTGCACCAGAACATCCATGACCCGCTGACCGGCCTGCCCAACGCCTCGGCCTTCGCCACCACCCTGGAATCCGCCCTCGGCAGCGGCGCGCGCGACCACATCGCGCTGATCTACCTCGACATCGACGGCTTCAAGGTGATCAACGACGGGCTCGGCGCCGGGGTCGGCGACAAGGTCCTGCGCGGGGTCGCCAACAAGCTGTCCTCGGTGTTCACCGAACACCACGGTTATGTCGCCAGGCTTTCCGGTGACGGCTTCGCGATCCTGCTGCGCGGCGAGCTGGTCCAGCGCGACGTCGTCGCGCTGGTCGAGGAGGCGCTCGAAGAGCTCAAGGAGCCGATCTACCTTGGCGAGCACGGGATCGGGGTCAGCGCGAGCGCGGGCATCGTGGTGCGCCCGGCGGGCGAGGGCGGTTCCGAGGAACTGCTGCGAGCCGCCGAAATCGCGCTGCACCAAGCGAAAGAGGCGGGCAAGGCGCAGTGGACGCTGTTCGACCCCGAGCGCGACGCCCATGACCGCAGCCGCTACCAGCTGGGCGCGGTGATCGCGGGCGCGCTGGAGAACGGTGAGTTCTCGCTGATCTACCAGCCGACGGTGAAGCTGGCGAAACCCGACGAGCTGGCCGCGGTCAACGCCGGGCTGCGGTGGAACCACCCGCACAAGGGCGAGCTGGACTCCGACGAGTTCTACCCGCTGGCCCAGACCACCGGCATGACCGTCCCGCTCGGGCGCTGGCTGCTCGCCGAGTCCCTCGCGGCGACCGCGCGCTGGCGCGGCCGCTTCGGCGACGGCGCACCGGACGTCTGCGTGCGGCTGCCCAACCGGCTGGCGATCGACCCGGACCTGGTGAAGATCGTCAAGGAAGGGCTGGAACTGCACAACCTGCCCGCACAGGCGCTGCGGCTGTGCACCGACAGCGACTCGGTGTTCGACCTGAGCGGCGAGGTCCTCGACTCCTTCGCGGTGCTCGCCGAGCTGGGTGCCCAGCTGGTGCTGACCATCTCGAGTTCGGCCGACCTGGAGCTCATCCCGCGCCACGGGCTCCCGATCCGCCACGTGATCCTCAGCGGCCCTGTCATCGACGCGCTGGCGGGCGGCGAGGCCGAGGCCGACGTCCGCCACCTCACCCAGCTCGTCACCCGCGCCCGCGAGCTGGGCCTGCGGATCGGCGCCGAAGGCGTCCGCACCGGCGAACAGGCCGAACGCCTGCGCAAGTACGGCGTGCTGGCGGCTCGCGGGGCCTTCGTCGCGGACTCGGCGACGGGCGACGAGGTGGACGAGCTCATCGAACGCCACCGGGCAGGCTGACCAGGTCCACGGCGACCAATCCGATTCGGGAGCCGTTCCGAATAGGGGGCAGGATGAACGCTGCCCGGCGACGGCCGGTGCCGAACTCGGAAGGACCTTCATGGACACGGGAGACCTCGCCCCGGACTTCACCTTGCTCGACGACCAGGGTGACGAACGCAAGCTTTCGGAGTTCCTCGCCTCCGGGCCGGTCGTGCTGTTCTTCTACCCCGCCGCGATGACCGGCGGCTGCACGGCCGAGAGCTGCCACTTCCGCGACCTGGCCTCGGAGTTCGAAGAGGTCGGCGCGCACCGCGTGGGCATCAGCCCGGACGGCGTGAGCAAACAGCGCGAGTTCTCGACCCTCAACGGGTTCGACTACCCGCTGCTGGCCGACGAGGGCGGCGCGGTCGCGAAGCAGTTCGGCGTGTACCGCCGGTTCAGCCCGCTGCACGCGAAGCGCCACACGTTCGTGATCGACACCGACCGCAAGGTTCTCGAGGTCGTCAAGAGCGAGCTGAAGTTCACCGTGCACGCCGACAAGGCCCTCGAGGTGCTGCGCGCCCGCAAGGCCGCCGCGTAGTCCCTAGGGCGTGTCTGGCAAGTCAAGTTCGCGGTCTTCGCGCCCAGGCGGCCCCTGGCGGCACGGGGCGCACGACCCGAGTACGACCCGGTACGAGGGTCGGCGCCCCGCACCGCCAGGAACCACCTGA
>NZ_JAYMZS010000017.1:0-121998 GCF_035828755.1 Amycolatopsis sp. H20-H5
CGGCGGTGCTCTCGGTGGCCGGGCCGCCGCCGCGGTCCCCTTTGCCCCTGAAGGCCACCTAGAGGGACTCTAGGTCCCTCAAGGTGGCCTTCAGAGGCTTCACACAGGGGCGCGCTGGCCGAAGGGGAGTCAGCTTCGATCGGGGTCCTGGAACGTCGTATCCGCTGGGCCGAGGAGCTCGGCGAGCAGCGGCTCGCCCGCGGGCCACGGGCCGTGGGCGCCGGTCAGATGCCCCACCGGGCCGACGTCGACCAGTCGCGTGCCCCAGTCCTTGGCGAAGGACCGGGCGCGTTCTGGCGTGAGCCAGCGATCGTCGGAGCTGACGGCGAGGATCGCCAGGGTTTCGTCGAGCCGGGCCACCCAGTCCTCCGGCTCCGGGCCGAACCACCCGTCCACGAACAGCACAGTCTGATCCGACGGTAGCGCCCCGCGCCGATTCCGGTGTGGCGCGCCAGGAAGTCCGGTCATCACCGACAGTGCCGGGTGTTTGCCAACTCTTGACCGAAACGCCCCATTCCGTTATGGTCTAGACCACATCGGCACCTCTCGCCGGAGCTGCCCGCAGAGCCGGCCCGGCCGATGGGATCCCTCCCGTTCAAGTTCCCGCTGCACTGGCCCCTGCCTCTGACCGGTCGCCGGTCCGAGCCGCCGACAGGGGGCAGCGGCCGTGGGTGTCGAAAAGGAGTTGGCATGGACGTCAAGCGAAAGCTCCTCTCCGCCGCGGCCGGTGCGGCGATGATCCCGATCTTCCTGGTGGCGCTGCCCGCGGGAACGGCCAGCGCGCACGGCTACATCTCCACTCCGCCGAGCAGGCAGGCGCAATGCGCTTCGGGCACGGTCTCCTGCGGCGCGATCAAGTACGAGCCGCAGAGCGTCGAAGGGCCGAAGGGCCTGCGCAGTTGCAGTGGCGGGAACTCGCGGTTCGCCGAGCTGGACAACGACGCCAAGGGCTGGAAGGTCACGCCGGTCGCCCGCACGACGACGTTCTCCTGGAAGCTGACCGCCCAGCACCGCACCAGCACTTGGGAGTACTACGTCGGCGGCACCCGCGTCGCGGTGTTCGACGACAAGGGCGCGACCCCGGGTGCCACCGTTTCGCACAGCGTCAACCTCGGCACGGCGACGGGCAAGCAGAAGCTGCTCGCGGTCTGGAACATCGCCGACACGGCCAACGCGTTCTACGCCTGCGTCGATCTGCAGATCGGTTAGCGGGAGGGCCGGTTCCACGGGCTCTTCCGCCGCCTACTTTCCCTTGCGGGTGGCGCGAAGGAACTCCTTGTTGAGGTTGGCGATGCTCGACAGCGGGATCCCTTTCGGACAGGACGCGACGCACTCACCAGTGTTCGTGCAGCCGCCGAAGTCCGCGTCGTCCATGGTCGCCACCATGTCGAGCACCCGCCGTTCCCGTTCCGGTTGACCCTGCGGGAGCAGGTTCAGGTGGGTCACCTTGGCCGAGGTGAACAGCATCGAGGAGCCGTTTGGGCAGGCGGCCACGCAGGCGCCGCAGCCGATGCAGGTCGCGTTGTCGAACGCCAGGTCCGCGTCCGCCTTGGGCACGGGGGTGGCGTGCGCGTCGGGGGCGCTGCCCGTCGGCGCGGTGACGTAGCCGCCGGACGCCACGATGCGGTCGAAGGCGGACCGGTCGACCACGAGGTCCTTGATGATCGGGAAAGCCTTGGCGCGCCACGGTTCGACGTCGATCACGTCGCCGTCGCGGAACGCCCGCATGTGCAGCTGGCAGGTGGTCGTCTGTTCGGGGCCGTGGGCCCGGCCGTTGATCACGACGCCGCAGGAGCCGCAGATGCCCTCACGGCAGTCGTGGTCGAACGCGACCGGCTCCTCGCCTTCCACGATGAGGTCCTCGTTGAGGACGTCGAGCATCTCGAGGAAGGACATGTCCGGGCTGATGCCGTCGACCGGGTAGTCGACCATGGCACCCTCGGTGTCCGGACCGGATTGGCGCCAGATGCGCACGGTGAGCTTCACGTGTAACTCCGCTGGGTCGGGTGGACGCGGTCGAAGACCAGGTTTTCCTTGTGCAGCACGGGGGACTCGCCGCCGTACTCCCAAGCCGCGACGTGGCCGAAGTTCTCGTCGTCGCGCTGGGCTTCGCCGTCCGCTGTCTGGTGTTCCTCGCGGAAATGGCCGCCGCAGGACTCCTCACGGGTCAGCGCGTCGAGCAGCAGGAGCTCGCCGAACTCGAGGAAGTCCGCGACCCGGTTGGCCTTCTCGAGTTCCTGGTTGAGCTGCTCGCCGGTGCCAGGGACGCGGACCTCGCGCCAGAACTCCGCACGCAGTTCGGGGACTCGGTCGAGGGCCTTGCGCAAGCCGGTCGCGGTGCGCGCCATGCCGCAGTGTTCCCACATCAGCATGCCCAGCTCGCGGTGGAACGAGTCGACCGTCCGGCTGCCGTCGACCGACAGCAGCCGGCGCAGCCGATCCGTCACCTCGGTTTCGACCTGGCGCACGGCGGGGTCGTCCGCCGCCACGGTGTCGAAACCGCCGCGCGCTATGTAGTCGTTGATCGTCGACGGCAGCACGAAGTAGCCGTCCGCCAGGCCTTGCATCAGCGCGGACGCGCCGAGCCGGTTCGCGCCGTGGTCGGAGAAGTTCGCCTCGCCGATCACGAACAGGCCCGGGACCGTGCTCTGCAGGTCGTAGTCGACCCACAGCCCGCCCATCGTGTAGTGGATCGCGGGGTAGATGCGCATCGGGACCTCGTACGGGTTCTCCGCGGTGATGCGCTCGTACATGTCGAAGAGATTGCCGTACTGGGCCTCGATCGCCGGGCGGCCCAGCCGCGCGATCGCGTCGGCGAAGTCGAGGTAGACGCCGAGGCCGCCGGGGCCCACGCCGAACCCTTCGTCGCACTGGTTCTTCGCGGCGCGTGAGGCGATGTCGCGGGGCACCAGGTTGCCGAAGCTCGGGTACAGCCGTTCGAGGTAGTAGTCGCGCTCGTCCTCGGGGATCTCGTTGGGCGGGCGGCTGTCGCCTTTCCGCCGGGGCACCCAGATGCGGCCGTCGTTGCGCAGCGACTCGCTCATCAGGGTCAGCTTCGACTGGTGCTCACCCGAGCGCGGGATGCAGGTCGGGTGAATCTGCGTGTAGCACGGGTTGGCCAGGTAGGCGCCGCGTTTGTGGGCGCGCCAGATCGCGCTGGCGTTGGAACCCTTGGCGTTGGTCGAGAGGTAGAACAGGTTGCCGTAGCCGCCGGTCGCGAGGACGACGGCGTCGGCGAGGTGGGTTTCGACCTCGCCGGTGACCAGGTCGCGCGCCACGATGCCGCGGGCCTTGCCGTCGACGACGACCAGGTCCAGCATCTCGGTGCGGGCGTGCAGTTCGACGTTGCCCGCGTCGATCTGGCGCGACAGCGCCTGGTACGCGCCGAGCAGAAGCTGCTGGCCCGTCTGGCCGCGTGCGTAGAACGTGCGCTGCACCTGGACCCCGCCGAACGAACGGGTGTCGAGCAGGCCGCCGTACTCCCGCGCGAACGGCACGCCCTGCGCGACGGCCTGGTCGATGATCTGCGCCGAGACCTGCGCCAGCCGGTACACAGTGGACTCGCGGGAGCGGAAGTCGCCGCCCTTGACCGTGTCGTAGAACAGGCGGTACACCGAATCGCCGTCGTTGCGGTAGTTCTTGGCGGCGTTGATGCCGCCCTGCGCCGCGACCGAGTGCGCCCGGCGGGGGGAGTCCTGGAAACAGAACTGGACCACCTGGTAGCCCTGCTCCGCCAGCGTCGCGCCCGCCGCGCCGCCCGCCAGGCCCGTGCCCACCACGATGATCCGGTGCTTGCGCCGGTTGGCGGGGTTCACCAGCCTGGCTTCGAACTTCCGGCGCTCCCACTGGTGTTCCACCGGGACGTCCGGGGCCTTCGTGTCGGCGATCGGCTCGCCGATCGTGTAGTCGAGCATGTCAGCCCACCAATCCTGTCATCACGCCGACGGGGACCATCAGGAAACCGGCGGTGATCACGACCGCCAGCGTCGAGCCGAGCACCTTGACCGCCCGCGCCCGCGACGGCCGGGTGAGCCCGAGCGTCTGTGCCGCGCTCCAGAAGCCGTGGTTGATGTGCAGTCCCAGCAACAGCAGCGCGACGATGTAGATCAGGTTGACCCACCAGACTCCGAAGTCCGCCACGATGTTGTGGTACGGGTGATCGGCCACGAAGTCCTGGTTGGCCACGCCGACCGTGAGGTCGAGGATGTGCCACACGATGTAGAGCGCGAGGATCACGCCGCCCCAGCGCATCGTGCGGGTGGCGAACGTCGCTTTCGCGCGCTGGCCGTGGACGTAACGTGTCGGCCGGGCCCGCAGGTCCCGTTTGGACAGTTGGGCCGCCGCGGTGACGTGTGCGACGAGCGCGGCCAGCAGGACCGCGCGCTGCAGCCACAGGAACCAGCTGCTGTGCAAAACCGGCTCGCCGATCGTGCGCAGCCAGCCGGCGTAGCTGTCGAATTCCGCCTGTCCGAAGAAGATCTTGAGGTTTCCCGCCATGTGCACGAGCAGGAACGCGAGCATCAGCAGTCCGGACACGGCCATGACCGCCTTCTTGCCGATCGTCGAGTCCCAGAAAAGGCGGGCGGCGGAACGCTTGCGCCGCACGGGAGCGGCCGGTGCGAGATCAACTACCACGAGAACCGACGGTAGGCCGCGATTGTCCAGAGGGCAAACACATCCTAACTCTCAAATCGAGAGCGTATGACTATCATCGCTGGAAATGCCTCTGAAGGCCACCTTCACGGCGTAATACGCCGTGAAGGTGGCCTTCAGGGGCATAAACACATGCTAGCTCTCGATTCGAGAGGCAATGGCTATTATGGGCTCATGCAGTTCCAGCAGCTCGCCTACTTCGTCGCGGTCGCGGACGCGCGGCACTTCACCCGGGCGGCCGAGCAGATGCGCGTCGCCCAGCCCTCCCTGTCGCAGCAGGTGAAGGCGCTGGAGCGCGACATCGGCGCGACGCTGTTCCACCGCATCCGCGGCAATGTCTCCCTGACGGAGGCGGGGGAGACGCTCTTGCCGATCGCCCGCCGAATCCTGGCGGAGACCGACACCGCCTACCGGGCGATCCGGGAGCTGGACCAGCTGGGCCGCGGCCGGGTCCGGCTCGGCGCGACCCCGAGCCTGTGCACCGGGCTGCTGCCGACGATGCTGGCCGCCTTCCGGCGCGAGTACCCGGGAATCGAGCTCGTGCTCCACGAGGGCGGTTCGCGTGACCTGCAGACGGCCTTGTCCGAGGGCGCCCTGGACCTGGCGATGGTCGTCGACTCGCGGGTGCACGACGACGCGAGGCTGTCGATGCTGCCGCTGTTCGTCGAGGAACTGGTGGTGATCTCGTCGAAGGACGCGCCGCTCCCGGTCGCCTCCGGGCGGATGCGGATCCTGGAGCTGGCGGGGCGGCCGCTCGTGATGTTCCGGCGGGGCTACGACCTGCGGGAGGCGACGGTGTCGGCCTGCCGGGCAGCGGGGTTCGAGCCGACGTTCGCGATCGAGGGTGGCGAGATGGACGCGGTGCTCGAGTTCGTGAAGGCGGGGATCGGACTCGCCGTCGTGCCGAGCACGGTGGTCGGCGACCGGTTCGCGATGAGGCGGTTCAGCGCCCCGGGACTGAGCCGGATCGTGCGGCTCGCCTACCGCCGCGACGTCGAACCGTCCCGCGCCGTGCGAGCCCTGCGGGACGCGATCACGAGCTTTTTGGGGCGCGCCGACCAGCTGCCGCCGGGCACCGAACCGTTGATCGGCGTCAGCTGACGCCCGGCGTTATTGCATACAGTCGACCGTTCGGGCTAGGGGTGTCGGCCGTTTGCTGATACGGTCGCCCGACTTGAACGCCTCGCCGGTTTCGCGGTACCCCGCCGGCGAGCGCCCAACGTGCGCGGCGGTGAAGAGAACTGATGCGAGACGAGGTAGTCGAGGCACGCTCGGTGATCGAGCACTCTCCCCGCCGGGTGTGGGAGGTGGTCGGCGCCCCGGAGCTGTACTCCAGATTCGTGCCCGCCATCAGCTGGTGCGAGGTGGTCGTGCCCGCCGAGCGCGGACGCGGTCCCCGATGCCTGATCAGGCTCACTCCGCAGCGCGGCGTGCTCCTCGAGGTCTCGATCCACGCCGGGGTCCACCGCGCCGGTGAGCACGTCGTGTGGAGCGGCGAAAACGACCAGCGGCACTGGGTCTCGCTCGAACTGCGTGATCTCGGGGGCGAGCGCACCGAGCTCGTCGTGCGGCTGATGATGCCCGCGGTGCCCGCCTCGTTCGCGGACCTGGGTTCGCCGGGCTCGGTCCGGCGCGGGGTCCGCGAGATCGGGCTGCGCATCGGCGAGCACCTGTCGGGGCGGCCGTCCGGCAGCCCGCACCTGCGCGACGACGCCAAGGCGACCACGCTGGGCACCGCCTCCATCCTGGTTCGTGCCGGGGTGCTTTCGCCCGGCCGCCCGGACAAGGTCGTCCGGCAGCTGTCCTCACTGGCGCGCTGGGGAGCGACGGTGGCGGGTGGTTACCAGGCCTCCGCGGCGCGTGCGCCCGGTGAGCTGGCGCTGCACGACGAGCGCAGCGTCCGCACGTTCGCCGAGACGGACGAGCGCAGCAACCGGCTGGCGAACGCGCTCGCCGGGCAGGGCGTGCGTGCGGCCGACCGCGTCGCGTTCATGTGCCGCAACCACACCGCGATGGTCGAGGCGTTCATCGCCTGCGGCAAGCTCGGCGCCGACGTGCTGCTGCTCAACACCGGCCTGTCCGCCACCGCCGTCGCCAAGGTCATCGGCCGTCACCAGCCGAAGGTGGTGCTGGCCGACGACGAGTTCGCCGGGACGATCGAACGGGCGCCCGGCGACTTCCTCCGGTTCAGCACCTGGCCGGAGGCGGACAGCGGCTACCCGACGGTGGACGAGCTGATCCAGGACGCCCCCGCGACCCGGTTGAAACCGGTGGATCGGCCGGGCCGGATCGTGGTGCTCACCTCCGGGACGACCGGGGTGCCCAAGGGCGCCCGCAGGCCGACCCCGAAGGGACTGGGCTCGGCGGCGGCCATCCTCGCGCGGATCCCGATGCGGGCGGGCGACCGGATCGTCGTCGCGGCGCCGCTGTTCCACACCTGGGGCCTGGCGGGGATGCAGATCGGCATGGCGGTGCGCGCGTCGCTCTCGCTGGTCCGGCTGTTCGACGCCGAGGAGACGCTGCGCACGATCGCGGAGCACCGGTGCGACGTGCTGTTCGCCGTCCCGATCATGCTGCGGCGCATCCTCGACCTGCCGGAGCGGGTGCGCCATCGCTACGACCTCTCGTCGTTGCGCGTGGTCGCGAGCAGCGGGTCGGCGCTGTCCGGCTCGCTGGTCACCTCGTTCATGGACGCCTTCGGCGACATCCTCTACAACCTGTACGGCTCGACCGAGGTGTCGTGGGCGAGCATCGCCGACCCGGCCGACCTGCGCGCCGCGCCGACGACGGCGGGCCGCTGCCCGCCCGGCACCGAGGTCGCCATCCTCGACAGCGAGAACGGCCCGGTCCCGCCCGGCGTCGACGGCCAGATCTTCGTCGGCAACGACATGCTGTTCGACGGCTACACCGACGGCGGCACCCTGCCGATGGCGGACCGGCTGATGGCCACCGGCGACGTCGGCTACCTGGACGCCGGCGGCAGGCTGTTCGTCACGGGCCGGGCGGACGAGATGATCGTGTCCGGTGGGGAGAACGTGTTCCCGCGCCCGGTCGAGGAGGCGCTGATGGCGCTGCCCCAGGTCTACGAGGCGGCCGCGGTCGGGGTGCCGGACCCGGAGTTCGGCCAGCGCCTCGCCGCGTACCTGGTGCTGCGCCCCGGCAGCCGCCTCGCCGCCGACGACGTCCGCTCCTACATCCACCAGCGGCTGGCCCGGTTCGCGGTGCCGCGCGACGTCTACTTCGTCGACGAGCTGCCGCGCAACGCGACCGGCAAGGTGGTCAAACGGCTGCTCAACGACGACACCTGGCCCATGGCACCACCGGACCCGGTGGCCCGATGATCCTTTGTGGACCCGCGGCTCAGTAGTCGTCGCGGCCGGTGAACTGCTGTTCGAGCAGTTCGGCCGAGCCCGCGACTAGTTCGAGCGGGTCGAGGAACTCGTTGATGTCGAGGTTGATCAGCGGCAGCGAGTGCCGGAGCACCACGTGCTCGCCCATGATCACGATCCCGCCCACCACGGTGGTGTTGCCGACCTCTTCGAGCACGGAGCGCAGATCCACCTCGTCGACGCGGGCGAAGGGGGTCGCGATCTGGACCCACTCCTCCTTCTTGTCGAAGATCTCCCTGGCCACCATGACCACCTGGGCCCGCTCCTCGGTGTCCGGGTCGGAACCGAAGGAGATCCTGATCCGGATCTCGTCGGGCTCGTCTCGCATGACGCGGAACTCCTGCCGGATGTACGTCGTCAGATCACGCCAAGTAGCCACCCGGGCAGCATATCGGGAGGTTGCCGTGATTCACGGACGACGGCCTGGCGGTGCGGGTTCACCAGCCGGCGGGGCGTAGGTGGGGTAGCGATTTCGGGTGTTCCAGGTCGAGCCGGGTGGCGATTTCCGCTGCGGCCCGCTGGTGTTTCCGGGCTGTTTGGGGGTCGTTGCCGGTGAGGGCGAGTTCGTGGTGTGCCTGGGCTTGTTCGTGAAGGTGATCGCCGTGGACCGCGAGGGTGAGGGCGAGCTCGTAGTGCCCGATGGCCTCGGTGTCGCTGCCGAGCGCGGCGAGGGTCTGGCCGAGTTCGATCCGGGCGTGTGCTTGCAGCCGCGCGTCGTTGTCGAGCATGGTCACCGCGGCACGTTGTGGTTCCAGGGCGTCGTGGGGATGTCCGGCCGAGCGTTGTGCTGTTCCGATGAGGACCAGCGTTTCGGCTTCGCCTTCTTTGTCGCCGATCCGCTGCCGCAGCTCGCGTGCCTGACGGAGGTGGCCGAGGGCCTCTTCGGCGGCGCCGAGCGCGATGAGGCATCGCGCCAGCGCGGTGAGCACGTGGTCGTTGGGGCTCTGGCGGCCCAATTCCTCGCAGGCGGCGTAGGCCGTTCGCAGGGAGACCAGCGCGGTGTCATGCTCGCCGTTGAGGCCGAGCACGACACCGCGGGTCCAGAAGGTGATGATTTTGGCGTCGATGCCGAGCGGGGACAGCTGCGTGAGTTCGGCGAGCTCGTCGAACGCGGCTTGGGCATGGTGTGCTGCCCGCGCGTGGGCGCCGCGTTGCAGGTGTATCAGGCCGAGCAGGGCGAGCGTGTGCGCGTGGGACTCGGTGTTGTTGTCCTGCTGCTTCGCCGACGCGGTCAGCAGATCGTAGGTGCGCGAGGTGTGACCGGCCGACCAGTGGGCCAGTGCCAGCAGGGTGTTCAGCAGGCCTTCGCCGCCCTCGGCTGTTTCCTGGGCCGCGGCGAGGCTTTGCTCGAGCAGTTCGATCGGGTCACCGGCGAGGTTGCGGCCCAGGAAGTGCCAGAAGGAGATGGCCAGCCGCCAGGCGTGGTTGCTGTATCCCTCGGCCGCGGCGCAGTGCGTCGCGGCCAGGAGGTTGCTGCGCTCGGCCATCAGCCAAGCGCGCGCCGCCGCGGCCTCCTGGCCGTTGCCGTCGAGGTGCGCCGCCGCGTCCGTGATGGCTCTCAGGTAGTGGTCCAGCAGCTTCTCGGTCATCTGCGGGTCGTCGGACAGACCGCGGGCGTACTGCCTGAGGAGGTCGTGCTGACGGTAGCGGCCGGGCACGGGTTCCTCGGCCAGATGGACATCGACCAGCCTCTGCAGGGCGTCGTCGGCCCGCTCCACCGGCAGGCCGGTCATGGCCGCGAGGACCGCGGTGTCCGCGTCAGCGCCGGGATGCCTGCCCAGGGCGTAAAAGACCTGCTGGTCACCGGGTGGCAGCTGCTCGTGGGACATGCGGAACGCCAGCGCCACCTCGCGGTCGGCGAACAGTTTCGGCAGCCGCCAGCGGGCGTCGGCCAGCTGCGCGGACAGATGCGCGATCGGCCAGGCCGTCCGGTGCGCCAGCCGGGCCCCGGACAGCCGCAGCGCGAGCGGCAGGCCCGCGCACAGGCGGACGATGTGTGCCACGGCCTCGGGTTCCGCGGCCGCTCTGTCGGTGCCCACCAGACGGGCGAAGAACACCGCGGCTTCCTCCGCGGCCAGCACGGCCAGCGACAGTGGCCGTGCTCCGGCGAGGTTCGGCAGCCTGGCCCGGCTCGTCACGATCACGAGGCCGGGACCGGCGGGCACCAGCGGGGCCACCTGAGCCTCGTCGACGGCGTTGTCGAAGATGACCAGCAGCCGCAGCGCCGCGGTCTTCGCCCGCCACTGCGCTTTGGCGTCACCGATCGTCGCGATGCCGAGCTGCCCCAGCAGAACGTCGAGAGCCTCGTCCGCGGTCAGCGGCACTTTCCCCGCGCTGTGGCCTTGCAGGTCGACGAAGAGCACACCGTCGCGAAACCGCTCGGCGAGCAGGTGGCCGGTGTGGACGGCGAACGCGGTCTTACCGACCCCCGCCATCCCGTCGACCGTGTAGACGGAAGCACAGTCATCAGCGGACGCCACCAGGCGGGCGAGTTCACTGTCCCGCCCGGTGAAGTCCGCAAGATCACGGGGAAGACAGTTGCGCCCACTCGACTCTGCCGAGCCGACGGCACCACCACGGGTGGGCGTGGTGGTCTCCGCGGGCGGAGTTGCGGACGACGCGCTGGGGGTCGTCTGCTGCCGGAGGACGGCCAGCTGCGCCTCGCGCAGGTCTGGACCAGGATCGGCGCCCAGGTCAGCGGCCAGGCGACCGCGGATCGCGTCGTAGGCATCGAGCGCCGCGGCCTGTTGCCCGGCGCCGGCCAGCGCGAGCATCAGCAGTGCCCAGAGTCGTTCATGGAACGGGTGGTCGACGACCAGCCGGCGCAGTTCGCCCGCCACAGCTGTGCACGCACCGAGGTTCAACCTGGCGCGGCCGTGGTTCTCGACGACCGACAGCCGGGCGTCGATCAGCCGTTGTGCCTCACTTTCGGTCACCGCGGTCGCCGGCAGGTTGGCCAGCGGTCGTCCCCGCCACAACGCCAGCGCTTGCCCCAGCAGCTCGGCTGCGTGCTTGTCGTCGCCGGTACGAAGCGCCTGGTGGCCGGACTCGGCGAGCCGATCGAACCGGGCGACATCGACCTCCTCCGGCTGGACCTCGATCAGGTACCCGCCCGCACGAGCGGAAATCCGCTGTGCGCCGTCTTCCAGCGTGGCAAGGCGCTGCCGCAGCTGCGAGACGTGGTTCCGGAGGTTCGCCGGCGCCGAGGTCGGCGCGGTCTCGCCCCAGATCACCTCCATCAACCGGGGCGGCGGGACCACGACGTTGGGCGTCAGCAGGAGAGCGGCGAGCAGTGCCCGTTGCCGCTGTGAGGCCAGCTGCAGGTGCACGGTCCCTGATCGGACCTCGACCGGGCCGAGGAGCAGGAACTCCACGACAGTCCCCTTCGCTTGATCATCCTGACCAGTCGATATTCGCCGGATATGCCGATCCTGTACAGCCACCTTGTCACTGTAGAGCCGCTGGGCGCCGGTCGCCGCCAGGCACGGAGAGTCGAGGGGTCTCGCCGTGCGAGCCCGACAGTGTCATGCCTTCTTGCTGCGGAAAGGGATCTGGGTCGTGCGGATGCGTGGATGCTGGAGTTCGATCAGCTTGGTGTGGCTTTGGACAAGGGTTTCCGTGACAGGGCAGCGATATTGACGCGGTCAACCGGGAGCACACGCGGCTTCCATCGTTGACCCGGGTGGTCAGCCGTTGTGGTCCGCGGCCCAGCCGGTTGCAGCCGTCTTCTGAATATCGAGCAGCTGTTTGACGACCTCCTGGGTGCCCTTGATCGGCCAGGCCCAGATCTCTTTGGCGCTGTCGGAGTCCGCGATCCACTGCTTGAAGAGCTTGAACGACTCGGGATGGTTGTCCTTGAGCCAGTTCTCCTCGGACTTGTACTTCGCCCAGGCGTCGGGCTGATGCTCCTTGAGCCAGGTCTCGTGGTTCTTGGTCCAGGGCACGGGTGCGGCCGGGGGCGGTGCCGGTGCGTCGCTGTCGCCGCTGGGGCGCGGGCCGGGCTCCGGGGTGCCGTCGCCGCTGGGCCTCGGGCTCGGTTCAGGGGTGGCGTCGTCGCCGGAATGTGTGCTCGGCGGCGGGCTTTCGTCGACGCTCGGACGCGGACTCGGTGGCGGTGTGTCTTCGTGCGCGGTGTGGTAGCTCGAAGCGTCGTCGTCCGCGGGACGACCCGGTGGTGGCGCGTCGTCGACGCTGGGACGCGGACTCGGTGGCGGTGTGTCTTCGTGCGCCGTGTGGTAGCTGGACGCGTCGTCGTCCGCGGGACGGCCGGGCGGCGGTGCGTCGTCCCCGGGACGCGCCGGGGGTGGTGCCGGGACGTCGTCGGCGGGACGCGTGGGCGGTGGGGGTACGTCGTCGTCCGCGGGGTGCGTGGGCGGTGGCGGCCGGGTCGGGGCCGGTGGCGGTGGCACCGGACGGGTGGGCGGCGCCGGTCGCAGGGGGATGTCGCCGCCGCCGTGGCCTGCCGCGCCGCTCGCGCCGGGGCGGGTCTTGAGCAGCTTCACCAGGTCGCCGAGGCGGCCCGCCGAGCGGGTGGCCTGGGCGATCACCGCGGCGAGTTTCGAGGCCATCGACGTCGCGGTCAGGGTGGCCTGGGTGACGCACCAGGTGACGCCCGCCACCAGCGACGCGCCGAACGTGAAGGGCGCGGTGGCCAGTGCGATCAGCATCGTCGAGATGATGTCGCCGAGCACCGTGGTGACCAGGTCGCGGAACAACCCGCGGACGGCCGCGATGATCGCCATGTTGGTCTGGATGAGGTACCCGACGACGTCGGTGCCGTGGGCCTTGCTGTCCAGGTCCGCGGACAGTTCCTTCATCCGGGCGGTGAACGCGTCCGCCGCGTCGCCGTGCCAGGCCGCGATGTCGCCGGTCAGGGACGCCGTCTGATCCTCACCGATCTTGCGGATCGACGCCGCGATGGTGTGCACTTCCTGGCTCAGCAGCTGGATCTGGTCGGGATCACCCATCAGCATGTCGAGCGGCTCGCGCAGGAAGCTGACGTGCTCGATCAGCCAGCCGAGCCCGGCGGAGATGAGGCTGCCCAGCGGGTTGAGCACGAGCTTGACCGTGTCCACCACGGAAGCCACCGCGCCGAGCCCGATCGCCACGCCGAGCGCGGCCTTGTCGGAATCGTCGGCGGTCTGGATGTCCTGGCAGCTCTTGATCAGGAAGGTGTACGAGTCGAGGAAACCGGCTCCGGAGAACTTGTTGGCGTCGGTGATCACCACCCCGGCGCCGAAGTCGGGCGCGGCGGTGGGGTTGAACGTCGAGGTTTCGCTCAAGGCTGTTCTCCGGAGAACGCGGCGGTGTGGTCGCCTTCGGTGTCGCGGTACTTGGCCGCCGCCGCGCGCACGTTGGCGGTCTGGTCGGTGAAGGCCTTGGCGGCGGACGCGACCTGGTCGTGCAGCACGCCGAGCGCGATCCGGGTGGGGATGCCGAGCACCTGCCCCACCGCGACGCCGAACGCGTTGATGTCGCCGCCGTTGACCGTCGACACCTTGTCCGCCGCGCCCTTCACCCGGCCGCCGCGCTCCTCGAGCCCGGTCGCGTAGGTCTCCAACACCGCTGGGTCGACGGTGAAGCCCGCGCCCGTCACCACGGCTGAAGGTCGTCTTCGTCCGGCTGGCTACGCGGCGGACGGGGCGGCGCGGCCTGCGGGGTCGGCGATGGGCCGGTCTGCGGGCGCGGCGGCGCGGGAGGCGGTGGCGGAGGTGGTGGTTCGGGTGTTTCCGGGGTCTCGGGTTCTTCGGGCGGCGGCAGGAAGCTGCGGACCACCTGCATCATCTCGCTGCCGCCCGCCAAGGGCTCCAGTGCGTCCGCGACCTCGCGGGACACCTGACGCTGCGCCTTGCCGTAGGTCTCCATGATCATCGCGGTGAGCTGCGCGGCACCGCCCTGGCGCACCGCGCGGTCGTCGATGTGCAGGTTCTTCAGCGCCCCGCTGGGGGTGACCGTCACCGACACCAGGCCGTTCCCCGACTGGGCCGTTCCCTCGGCACGGCTGAGCTTTCCCTGTAGCAGCAAGCTCTTCGTGCGCATGTCCCCGACCCGGCGCTGGAAATCGTCCAGCCATTCCTGCTCGTCCACGGCGTCCTCTCAGCCGAACCCATTGGCGCGAGGGCCGAGACTAGTGATCGCGCGACACCGCGAATCGCCCTGCGGGTGAACCGCCGGTGGCCGGTGGGCGACATCCTGGCGGGCGGGGGCTACTCACCAGTAGACTCCGTGGGGTGACCGAGGACCGCGTGCCCGAGCAAGCCCCCGGCCGCTCCGGCATGGGCAGTTTCCTGCGGGGAGCCGACAGCCGGAACGGGCTGGTGAGGACCGCACGGCTGGTCCGGGGGCTGGTGCCGGGCGACAGCACGCTCGGCGACTCGCTGTCCACCACGGCCGGGCATCCCTCCGATCGGGTGGCGCGGCTGCTCGGCGAGGCCAGGGCCGACCAGCCCAGCGTGCTGCGCGAGCTGGGCCTGGCGGCCGTGCAGGTCTGGCAGGCGTTCAGCGGCACTCGCGTCGGGCTCGGCGCGGACACCGAGATCACCGTGCTGTTCACCGACCTTGTCGGGTTCTCGTCATGGGCGCTCGAAGTGGGTGACGATCAGGCGCTGCGCCTGCTGCGCGAGGTGTCGGACGTGACGGCGGTCTCCATCGACCGTCACCACGGCAAAGTGGTCAAGGGTCTCGGCGACGGCTTGATGGCGGTCTTCGGCGACGCAACCTCGGCGGTCGAAGCCGCGCACGAAGCGGGGGTCGCGGTCAGTGCCGTCGACATCGATGGCTACCGGCCCCAGTTGCGCGCCGGGCTGCACTCCGGACGTCCGCGCCGGGTCGGCCGCGACTACTTCGGGGTCGACGTCAACGTGGCGGCGCGGGTCGCCGACGCCGCGAGCGGGGGAGAGGTCCTGATCACCGGTTCGACGCTGGGCGGCATCGACGGCGGCCGGTTCACGGTGCGGCGGCGCCGCCGGTTCCGCGCGAAGGGCGCGCCGAAGGACCTCGAGGTCTACGCGGTGGTGCCGCGTTACGGCCACCACTGAACCTCGTTCCCGGAACGAGAGGATGGCCCCACCGGAGCCTGGTGGGGCCATCGTTCTTCACGTGGTCGGCGCTTCCGGTTCGCCTCTCGGCAAAAGGCGCCTCGCGGTTCCAGCCGAACGGAACTCCGCGAAGGCAATGGGGTGAGCCCGGGGGACACGGTGACGCGCCGACCAGGGGTTTCAACAGGCTGATGCGGCGCACTATTCCCAGTCAGCGACAGGCAGACAGAACCGCCCCAGCACTTCTGAGGTGTGCCGGGGCGGGTCTGTGCGCTAGTGCGCGGTCTTCAGTCCGTCGAGCAGCGCGGCCCACGCGGGGCCGGTGATGGCGAGTTGGCCGCCCGGCCGGTCCTTGGTGTCACGCACGCCGACCTTCGAACCAAGCGCGACCTCGACGCAGTTCTCGCTCGGCTGGCTCCGACTGGACTTTCGCCAGTTGTCGGGGCCTCCCGGTATCCTCATCTTGTCCTCATCTCCTTGATGACATCGGCGATGAGTCCCTTCGTGTCGGCGGGACTCATCGCCGCTTGGACCACGGTATCGACGGCTTGCCGATACGTGGCCACATCTTCGACCTCGTGCAGGAACAGCCCACTCCGCCTGTTCTCGATGTGCACAACCGGCACGATTCCCTCGCCTGGCCTCGGGTCTATCAGCGAGAACGGCCCCTCAAGCCCGGAGTGCCATCCGCTGTCGAACGTCACCACCCTGATCTCGACGTTCGGGCGTTCCGCTTCCAGCAGCAAATGACTCAGCTGGTGCTCCATGACCGTCCGGCTGCCGATCACCTGACGAAGCGCAGCTTCACCGATGAACGCACGCAACTGCGCTGGCGTTCGACGCGCAATGGTGTCGCGGCGGCCCAGCCGTGTCGCGACGCGCGTGGAGATCTCACCGGATGGCAGGTCCCCGGCTGACATGATCGCCCGCACATATTCACCCTCTTGGAGTACTCCCGGGATCAGTAGCGGCGACACCGAGGTGATCATTTTCGCGGTGGCCTCAAGATCCAGCAGCGCGGCGAGATGCTGCCGCTGCTCGGGCAGCGTCACGGCAAGCCATGTGCCCGCGTCGGCGCCTGCGGTCATCGCGACTATCTCGTCGTAGCGGTCACCGGTAACTCCCAGGTGGGTGAGGATCTGCGAGACCACGGTGTCCTTGGGGACCTGCTTCCCGGTTTCCCATTTGGACAGTCGGCTCGGATCGAGCTCCAGTTCACCGGCAAGTCCTCGGAGCGAGATCTTCTTCGCCTCCCGCGCCTCGCGCAGCGCGGCGCCAAGCGTGCGTGATTTCGGAGTCGCGTGGTCAGCCATGAAACAGAGCATATGGCACGTGATCCGCGGCCCACGTGTCACTCGATCAGGCCATTGCCCTGAAGTGTGGTCGCCGTAGACACTGTTGTAGTCAACAGCGTCTACATCCGTCCACGGTGCCGGTGCTGAACTCTACGGGTCAGGGGCGACCATGGATTCACTCGGATGGCACCAGGCGAGGACGACGCGGACCGTCGACTCCACCGGCCGGAAGGTCACCGTCACCACTGGCTTGACCACGGACATCGCCGGAGTGGACCGCGATCCTCAAGGACAGCGTGATCGCCGTGAACGTCGAGCAGACCCTCGCGGATCTGCGGGACGCAGAGCGGCGGCGGCGATGACCGTCGTGGCGGCAGCACCGAATCGGCAGGACACCGGCGATGACTACACGGTTCGGTACTACACGGCGCACGGCGGCGCTCACGAATACCTGAAGCGGGAGCTCGCGGACCCGTCTTTCAGCCTGCTCATCCCCTGGTGCCAGGCCACCCAGTTGCTGGCCGAACATCACGTCCATTCCGACGTCGACAACCAGCCGCTCTCGAAGCACACCCGCTTCCAGGTGTGCCGGGGCTGCCGCGAAGCACGCAACGGGTCGCCGACATGACCGCGGTCGAGTTCCGCAGCAAAGCAACACCCTTGCCGTCCGCGACGAAAGGCCGGGTGACGGCCGAGCAGTGCGCGAACTGGACGTCGCACGAGTTGGCGGCCCGCACCTGCTTCCACTGTAAGACGGTCTACCTGTCGGGAGGCTTCGCATGGGACTGCGAGCACTGGCACGAGCGGACGCGGTGATGAGTTGGCGCAGGACGTTCGACGGCTCGATCGACGACCCAGACGGCGACGGTCCCGTCGACGACGAGCAAGAGGACGACGAGCAAGAGGACGACGAGGACGACGAGGAGTTCGTCGGGGACGGTTAGACCTCCCCCTGATCAGCCCAGCCACCGCGCTGTCTCCTCCCTCGACGGCGAGGTGGCTGGGTGTCCACTCCGGTCGAGTTCGTCGACCGGTCAGGCCGCGCCAGTGTTCTGAGGCGGGCGCGGAGACGCCGGGTCCAGGCTCCTGGGCCCGGCGTTCTTTCGGAGGTGATGACTATGGGTGATCACGATAAGCCTTGCCCCGCATGCAATGGCCAGGGCTGGGTATGGGTACCGTGATTGACCGCAAGACCGGCAGCAGGAACCCGCACAAGGAAACCTGCCCAGGATGCGGAGAAACAGGACGAGGATGAACGAGCCATTCGCCTACAGCGAGGCACCCCTCTGCGGCGCCTGTGACGAACGAGCCATCATTTCCACGCGGGAGCTCGCGGACCGATTCGTCGAGAAGTCCGAGGGGCGGCTCAAGCCCATCCCGTGCACGATCGGCAACGGCTGGCACCTCGCATACCCGGCCGCGGAACTAGCGCACCTCTGAACGCAACGAAGCCCCCATCCGCTCCCCGGAAACGGGAGAGGGGCTGGGGGTTTCGTCATGCCGAGGGTCAGTAGAGCCGCAGAAGCCCGGACAGCCGGATCGGGTTTCCGAATTCGTCCCGGAGCAGTTCGACGACTCCCGTGCGGCGGCTTTCCAGCCGCCGGACGCCGGTTTCGGCGCGGGGTGACGATCGGCATCCGGAGGTGGTCGACGCTGTTCGGGTCGGGAGACAGTCTCATGTGGACCCCCCTGATCGTGGCCGGTGCGGCGAACCACGCGGTACCAAGGTCTCCCGCGCCAGCCGACGGGCCGAGCCTGGCCGGGCGTAGGCCGAACGGCGGCGGATGGCGAAGACACCACCACGCCCGGCGAGCATCCGTTCGTCGGGCGTGGACTGGCGGTCAACCCACCGGCACACCGCGGACGACGACCGGGCCGCGGGTCGGGTCGAGTTCGGCCGCCTGGTTCACCCCGGCCGGGGTGAGGACGTCCATGGCTTTCGGTGCGGTTGCGGGACTCGCCGCGCAGACCGGGCTCGCCGAGGCGCTCGCGCAGAGCCCGAACGTGTAGGCCTCCGCGGTGGCGGTGACGTGCCTCGCCTGGTCCGCCGAGTTGCCGTCCTGGCCGGTGAGGACTACGGAGAACGTCCAGCCGGGACCGGGTGTGCCGAGTGCGGTCCTCGGGACGCTGACGGTGAGGAAGCGCGTGGCTTCGCTGGCTTGCACCGCCGCGGTGGCCACGACGGCGCCGGAGGCGTCGACCACCGCCGGTTCGGCGAAGCCCTGGACCTCGATGCGGCGGCTCCACGCGTCCGCGGGCGCGATCGTGTAGTTGCGGCTCGGGTAGGGCGCGGCCGTCGAGGTGCCGGTGGCGGCCGGGTCGTGGGCGTAGATCGTGAGCAGCTGGGCGCCGAGTGCGGAGCCGAAGGTTGGGGTGAGGTCCCGGACCTGGGTGCGCAGGACGACCTGCTGGCCGGAGTCGATCACCTGGAACCGCTGGATGTCGAAGGCGCCCGCGTGGAAGTCGCCCGCGGTGGGGTAGGTGTACGTGCCGGGGCCGTTGTCGTCGCCGCTGGGATCGGCGGTGTCCAGCAGGACCGTGCCGGTGACGAAGTCGGAGCTGATCACCCGCTGGGCGTACCCGGTGCCGCGGCCGGTCGCCGCCGCTGTCACGACAGTCGCGCCCAGCGGCGTCGGCACCGTGGCGCTGAAAGCCCCGCTGGAGTCCGCCCGGGTGCTGACGACGACCGTACCGCCCGCGTCGGTCGCCGACGCCGAGACGTCGACCTTGCTGCCCGGCGGCGCGGTGCCCGTGACTGTGGTGGTCGCCGTCGACACCGAGGCCGGGGCGCTGAGCGTCACGGGAATCGCCGCGGGCGGGGCGTGGTCGACGTAGCGGGCGCGGACTTCGGCGGGCTGCTCGGGCAGTGCGCCGGTGTCGACCGCGCGGGCCAGCCGGACGGACTGCGACTGCGCCCAGCTCAGCGGCGAAGCCGAGCCGACGGAGTAACCCGGGGTGAAGCCGATCGACGCCGTCCGGGGATCGGTCCCGAAAGGCGACGCGGCCGACGGCGGGTTCTCCCAGATCTGTTCCGGGATCAGTCCGGTGCCGCCGGTCTGGGCTCGCATCGCGCGCAGCAGGTCCGCCGCGGCCCGCCGGTCGCCGGACTGGACGGCCTGTTCGCCGCGTTCACCGGCCAGCACCGGCCACAGGTGGCCGGAGCCCGCGTTGGTCGCGGGCCACGGCGTCCCCGTGGGCGCGCAGGTCGGCGGGGCGGGTTCGTAGCAGTCGCCGTAGCCGTCTTCGCTGCCCGGCGCCGCTGTTCCGTAGCGGTACCAGCCGGGCCCGGCTGGCGTGTCGCGCTTGAGGACCTGGTCGACGACCTTGAGCGAGTTCACGACGTCGGGGTCGTTCGCGGGCAGCACGCCAAGTCGTGTGAGCTCCAGGAAACCCGCGTCGACGACGGCGCGCTGGTCGGCTTCCACCGAGCCGTTGCCCAGGTTGTAGCTCACCGCCGAGTTCGGATCGCCGTTCTTCGTCAGCCGCAGGAAATAGCCGCCGGGGGAGTACGGGCCGGTGCTGGTGACGGTCCAGCCCTTGACGCTTCGCTGGAACCGGTCGGCCGTCGCGCGGTAGACGCGGGCGCGGGCGGGATCGTCGTTGCGGTCGGCGATCACGCCCGCGGCGACGAGCCCGGCGATCTCCGCGGCGATGGTCGAAGGCGAGTAGCCGCCCTGTTCCTCCCAGCGCTCCGAGCCGAACGAGGGGCCGTGCGCGACCACGAAGTCGGCGGCGGCGCGGATGTGGTCGGTGTAGAGGTTCCGGTCGCGGTCGAGCCCGGCCTGCAACGCCATCAGGATCGGGTACGCGCTCTCGTCGAGCTGGTCGCCGCCGGAGTCGGGCGCCTTCTTGCCGTTGAGCAGCGAGTTGCGCGGGAAACGGCCGTCGGGCTGCTGCTGCCGGGTGAACAACCAGCCGACGGTCGCCTTGGCCGTGGCGAGATCGCCCGCGGCCAGCAGGCCGGAGAAGCTCTCGTAGAGGTCGCGGGCGAAGATCTCACGGTACGAGCCGAAGTACACCGGATTGCCGCCCGGGGTGTCGCCCGCGCTCACCGCCTGCCCCCACGGGCTGCCGAGCGAGGCGACGACCGCGCCGGGGAAAGTCTTGTCCTCACTGGCTTTCAGCACGTTCACCGACTGCAGGTAGGCGTCGGTGCCGCCGTGGCGAAGCCGCGTCAGCCGCGCGTCGTACTCCTGCCAGCCGCGCGCGTACTCTCGATAGCTCCGTTCGTACGGCGTCCGCAGGCTCGCTCCGGCGGTGTCGACGGCGGCACGGGCGTCGGCGCCGAAACCGAGTGCGAGCGTCAGCGGTTTGCGCGGGGTCAGGTCGAGCTGGGCGGTCTGCACCACATTCCCGTGTCCGGCCGCCGGGGAGGTGTCGGTGAGCCGCCGGTCTTTGTCCAATTGCGACAGTCCGTCGCGCGCGGTGCCCGCGTAGCCGCTGCTGGTGGACAGGAACCGCCGTTCCGAGCGCAGCGCCGCGGCCAGTGGCACGCCGTAGTCGCGGGCGGGCGCGCTCGTGCGGGTGTTCGGGTCGGCGCTGACCAGCGAGGTCGTCGCGCGGTCGACCGAGGCGTCGTCCGCGCCGCCGTTGCCGGGCCCGCCCCCGCCGTTGCCGTTGATGCCGGCGTCGAACCGCACGTACACCTTGAGGTCGTCGCCGGAGCCGTGCAGCGGATCGAGCCGCGTGCGCACCAGCACGCTGTCGTGCGCGGGGTCGGTGAGGTACTCGGTGACGAGCCGGTAGCGGCCGCTGCGCGCGGTCGAGGTGACCTCGCAGGCCATGCCGCCCGCACTGGTCCGGATGGCGTAGGTCATGTCCCGGGTCTGCAGGTCGGTGAAGCCGCGGCCGTCGGTGACCACGAACTGCAGGGATTCGACGTTGGTGTTGTCGACCGTCGGCGCGTAGACGTCGGACAGCACGCCGCCCGCCACGGTGAACCACACCTTGCTCGACGAGTTCCGCGCGGTGCCGAGGCAGTCCTTGCGCGCCAGGCCGAAATGCGACAACGCGCCCGGCCCGGCTTCGGCTGCCGCGGCGCCGGGGGCGACGGTGACCACCCCTGCCGTGCACAGGACCGCTGTCAGCAGGAGCGCCGCGCCGCGCGTGAACCGGTTCATGTCAGGCATCCCACCACGCGCCGAAGACGTGGTCCAGACCCGGCGGGGAGGCGGTATGTTCCCGTGGCTCATGACCCGGCCCAGCCGAAGGGTGACCGATGAAGGTCTACGCCGACCGCCCGCTCCGCCGTTCAGCCCAGCTCCTCGCCGATCTGCTCGCACTGGCCTTCGCCGGGTTCGCGGTGTGGCTCGGGGTCCGGGTCCACACCGAGGTGCTGCGGCTGCGGGCCCCTGGCGACGGCCTCGTCGACGCCGGGTCGGGCCTGCGCGGGACCTTCGATTCGGCGGCCGACAGCGCCGGTGGGGTGCCGCTGATCGGCGATGCCCTCGCCAAGGCGCTGCACACCGGCTCCGACGCGGGGACGAAGCTCGCCGACGCGGGCCGCTGGCAGATCGACGCGGTGGAGAACCTGGCGTGGTGGATGGCTTTCCTGCTGATCGCCATCCCGGTGCTGTTCCTGCTGGCCACCTGGCTGCCGTTGCGCTGGCGGTTCGTGCGCGCGGCGAGCGCCGCCGCCCGGCTCGGCGCGCTGGGGGACGACGGCCTGGACCTCCTCGCGCTGCGGGCACTGGTGACCCAACCGCTCCCGCGCCTCGCCGCGGCGGGCGCGGTCACCACCGGCTGGCGCGACCGCGACCCGGCGGTGATCGCGGAGCTCGCCCGCTGGGAGCTTCAGCGGCACGGGCTTCGGTTTCAGGACTCGAACCGCTCCGGGTAACCACGAGCCGTAAAGGCCGCCGCGTCGAGATCGGTCACGATCAACCTCAGCCGCGCGGGCGCCCACTCCGTGTCGTCCAGCGCGGAGCGCAGCGCGTGCTCGGCGCGGCGCAGCAGCGGCGGCAACGGCAGGGCCAGCGCGACGAGGCTGATTTCGACCAGGTCGTCTTCGACGTCGACGGCCAGCAGCTCCAGGTCCCACGGCAGCCCGGCCGACGTCTGGGCAGGTGAGGGCGTGGCCGTCCGCAGCCCGGGGACGCCTTTCAGCACCGTCAACAGGATTCCGGCCAGCTCGGCCTTCGAGGTCGTCATCCGCCCGCACCCGGGTCGATGTCCAAAATGGACACACTGACCGACGCGAGCGCCAGCCCGGTGGCACCGGCGACGGCGCGGGTGACGGCGCGCTGCACCGCCTGCGCCACCGCGGCCGCCTGGTCCTGCGCGGAGGTCACCAGGTCGATCTCCAGCCGGACGCAAGGCCCGGCCGGGTCTTCGCGGTCGACCTCGACGCGCACGCCTTCGGTCGGGGCGGGGTCGAGGCCCTTGATCCGCTGACGGGCGGATCGGGCCAGCGAACCGGCCAGCCCGGCGAGGCCGGGTTCGAGCCGCACCACCCCGGCGACCGTGGTGGTGGCGTGGACGGCGATCGCGGCTATCACCGGTTCGGTGAGCACACATTCCGCCCGGGACACCGCTCCCGCGGTGTCGGCGACGTCGATGGTCAGCACGGCTGCAGTCCCTTGCTGTCGGCCGGAGATCGTCCGGCGGGTGGGGTCGGGTGGTCGGATCGGGGGGACACCGGTCAGGCGTCGTAGAGGTCGGCGAGGGTGAGGTCGAGACGAGCGAGGCGGACCCCGAGCCGCGCCCCGGCCGCAGCGGTCACCCGTTCGCGGACGTCTTCGAGCGCGTGGCCGGTGAACCCGCGGTAGCTCACCGCGAGGCTCATCCGCACCTCGACCGCGAAGCCGTCCACCGCGGTCACCTTGCAGTGACGGGCGTGGACGCCGTCGACGGTGTCGGCGGCGAACCGCAGCACCGAGGCCACGGCCTGCTCGCTCACTCGGACGCCGCCCGGCTCGGCGGTGGGCAGCGGGACCAGGTCGTGCCGGCGCACCTCGGCGCGGACGGCGGACATGATCCGGCCGGTCAGGTCGAGCGACGGCTCGCTGTCGTCCGCGGCGAGCTCACCGGTAAGGTCCCGCAGGACCTTGAGGCTCTCCCGCGCTGCCCGGCAGTGCCGGCAGTCGATGTCGTGGGCGTCCGCCCGGCCCGCTTCGACCTCACCGAGCCGTTCCCACACCGTCTCGACGTCGCGGCCGCAGGGCAGGGCGTAGCTCTGCGTCGTCTGGTTCGTCGTCTGGTTCACCGCCATGGCGCCATCACCTCCGCCAGTTGTGCTCGTGCTCGCGCGATTCGTCCGCGCACCGCGGTACTCGACGTGCCGACCGCCTCGGCGATCTCGTCGTAGGAGCGTCCGTGGACCTCCCGGAGCAACCAGCAGGCCCGTTGCTCGCCGGTCAGCTGGTCCAGGGCGGCGCTCAGCGCCGCCATTTGCCCGCTGGTCTCGGCCGCCCGCTCGGGACGGCCGGTCGCGCTCGCCGACTCGCGCTCGTCGAGCTCGACGTCCGAGGTGGGCTTCCTGGACCGGATCACGTTGAGGCACCGGTTGGTCGTGGTCCGGTAGAGCCAGCCGACGAAGGCGGCGTCCTCCTGCAGCTGGCCGAGCCTGCGCCAGGCCGTCAGGAACACCTCCTGCACCACGTCCTCGGCGTCGCTCCGGCTGGACAGCATGCGCGCCGCGAGGCGGTACATCGGTCCCTGGTAGCGCCGCACGAGCTGCTCGTAAGCTCGCACGTCACCTCCCCTGGCCCTGGCGACGAGCGTGGCTTCGTCGAGTTCCGGCGCGACGTCGTCCCCGGGTCTTGCTTCCACCTCAGTGGACGTGGTCATCGGCGGCACCTGTGTGCACCGGCCATGGTGGCGGTCCTCTCGGCTGCGGAGGTCGGCTTCGGACGACGCCTCGGGAGCGCCGACACCACCAAGACACGACCGGACTCCGATTCGTCACGGCCGCAGCACCCGTGACGGTCATCACCCGATGGTGTCCGTGACGAATCCGGCGGGACCGGTGTCCTGCTGACGAGACGGCGACCCGCCCGGGGCGCCGCGACGCACAGAGGGAGACCCGCGATGTCGTTGGGCGACAAGATCAGCAACAAGGCCGAGGACCTGGGCGGCAAGGCCAAGGAGGCCACCGGGAACGTCACCGGCGACGAGCAGCTCCAGGCCGAGGGCAAGGGCGACCAGGCGAAGGCCGGTGTCAAGGACGCGGTGGAGAACGTGAAGGACGCCGTCGGCGACGCCGCGGGCAAGATCAAGGACATGTTCAAGAAGGACTGACCTCGCGGAAACCTGGGCGGCACCGGTTCGGGGAACGGTGCCGCCCAGGCGGTCAGGGGGGCCTGACGATTCCACAAAGGACCGAGAGGCAGGGAACAGATGGCCGTCACCGTGGGTTCGGTGCACCACCTGCGCTTGTCCGTCACCGATGTCGAGCGGGCGACGGCGTTCTACACCGAAGTGCTGGGCTTCCGCGTGGCCGTGGACGGCCCGCCGCCGCTGTCGGATCCCGGCTACTGGCTGACGAAGGACAACCTTCAGGGCGGCGTCGTGCTCACCAACGGCGAACTCGAACTCGGCCTCAGGCCGTGCGACGAGCCGCGCACCCGCGCGGGCGACCGGTTCGATCCCCGGCGCGTCGGGCTGGACCACGTGAGTTTCCGCGTGGGTGCGGCGAAAGACCTGCAGGCCGTCCGGGACCTCTGCGAGTCCCGGGGCCACGAGCACGGTGAGCCGACCGAGCTGGCGCCGTTCGGGATCGTGGTGCTGTCCATCACCGATCCCGACGGCATCCAGGTCGAGCTCACCGCGCCCCTGTCCTGAGAGCGGGTCCTGAGCGCGCGTCACATGTTCTTGGCGCCCGCCTTGATCGCTTCCCGGATCCGCGAGTAGGTCCCGCACCGGCAGATGTTGCGGATCTCGTCGAGGTCGGCGTCGACGATCTCGCGGCCCGCCGCCTTGGCCTGGCGGACCTTGGCCACGGCGGCCATGATCTGGCCGGGCTGGCAGTACCCGCACTGCACGACGTCGAGGTCGAGCCAGGCCTCCTGCATCGGGTGCAGGTCCTTGCCGACCGTCGCGGGCAGGCCCTCGATCGTGGTCACCTCGTCGGTCGGCTTGATCTTCGACACCGGCACCGAGCACGGGTTGAAGGCCTTGCCGTTGATGTGGCTGGTGCACGCCTTGCAGACGTTGAGCCCGCAGCCGTACTTGGGCCCGGTGACCCCGAGCATGTCCCGCAGCACCCAAAGCAGGCGCACGTCATCGGCGACCTCGACGGACACCATCTTGCCGTTGAGCTTGAAAGTGTGACTGGGCAAGGGGGTTCTCCTCAGATTTCGGTGTCGAGGCCGTTGGTGGGCGACGGCGGCGTGGACGGCTCCAGCGGGTACGGCTCGAAGCTGAGGGTCCCGTGGTTGATCGGGAACGAGGTCGGCATCTTCCCGGTCGCCCTGGCGTAGGCGCACGCTGTCGCGGCGAAGGACGGCGCGACGCCGAGCTCGCCCGCACCACTGGGCGAGTCCGAGGTGTTCGGCATGACGACCACCTGCATGTCGGACGGCGTGTTCCACTGCCGGGTGTAGAAGTAGTTGTCCCAGCTGCCTTCCAGCGGGATGCCGTTCTTCATGTGCAGGCTGGAGGTCAGGCACATCGCGATGCCGTCGTTCATCCCGCCGATCATCTGCGCCTCGAGCCCGCGCGGGTTGATCGCGAAACCCGGGTCGACGACGATGAGCGCCTTGGTCACCCGGGGGCCGGTCACCGCGTCGGTGATCTTCCGGTTGACCGTCTCCGGCCGGCAGTCGATCTCGACCAGTGCCACGACGGCACCCCGGTACTCGGAGTGCACCGCGATGCCCTGCGCCGTCCCGGCGGGCATGGCCTTGCCCCACTCACCGACCTCGACGGCCTTGTCGAGCACCGCGCGGATCCTCGCGTCCTTGAGGAACTCCCGGCGGAACTGCACCGGGTCCTTGCCCATCTTCGCGGCCAGCTGGTCGACCACCAGTTCCTCGGCGGTCACCACGTTCGGCGAGTAGATGTTGCGCATGCTGCCGGTGTTGAACTTCAGCGGGATCTCGTTGAGCAGCTGCGTGGTGACGCCGAAGTTGTACGGCGAGGACTGGCTCAGCAGGAAGATCGTCTCGGCGAAGCTCAGGTTGCCGCCGACCGGCAGTTTCGCCGCGGTCGCGGTGATCATCTCGCCGAGGCCGTGGCTGAAGTCGGTCTGCACGCTGGTGTGCCGCTGCTCGAAGCTGATCACGTTGCCCAGCGCGTAAGTCGCCCGGACCCGCGTGACGCACATGGGGTGGGTGCGGCCCTGGCGGAAGTCGTCGGTCCGCGACCACATCAGCTTGACGGGCTTGCCCATCTTCTTCGAGATCTCGGCCGCTTCGCTCGCGGTGTCGTGGAACAGGTGCCTGCCGAACGAGCCACCGCCCTGCGTCACGTGCACCTTCACCGCGCTCGCCGGGAGTCCGAGGCTGGCGGCGATTTCTTGCTGCGCCACGATCGGCACCTTGAGGCACGACCAGATCTCGGCTCGGTCGGACCGGACGTCGGCGATCGCGGTGCCGGGCTCCAGCGGGCTGTTGCTGGCGAAGGCGAAGGTGAACTCCGCGTCGACCGACTTGGTCAGCAGCCCCGGCACGAGCAGCGGGAGCTGCGCGGCCTTGAGCTTCTTGAGGACGGTCGCGTCGGACTCGTTGTCCACCGTGCCCGATCCCCAGGTCACCTCCAGCGCGTTGAGCGCGTCGATGCACTGGCCGAACGTCTCCCCGCGCACCGCGACACCGTGGGTGATGGTCGCGACGTCAGTGATGCCGGGCATCGCCTTGACGGCCGCCGCGTTCGCGACGGACTTGACGGTGCCGTTGATCGTCGGCGGCCGGCGCACCATGGCGGGCTTCGCGTTCGGCACCTCGTAGTCGAGGGTGAACTTCTTGGCGCCCATGACGGCTTCGCGGGCGTCGATGCGATTCTGGGCGGTGCCGAGGATCTTGAACTCGGACACCTTCTTGAGCTGCGTCGAGACGCTGACCGTCTTCGTCACGGCGGCGGCCTTGGTGAGCGAGCCGTAGCTCGCCTTCTTGCCGCTGGAGTGCGTCACCATTCCGTTGCTGGTGCGCAGTTCCGACGCGGGCACCTTCCACTGGCTCGCCGCGGTGGCCACCAGCTGCTGGCGCGCGAGGGCGGCCGCGGTGCGGACCGGGGTGTAGATGCTGCGCATCGAGTTCGAGCCGCCGGTGAGCTGGTTGAGCAGCAGCTCGGGGCGGGCGTCGGCGAGGGTGACCTTGACCTTGTTCAGCGGCAGGTCCAGCTCCTCGGCGATCATCATCGCCACCGCGGTCGTCATGCCCTGGCCCACTTCGGCCCGGTGCACCGCGAACGAGGCGGTGCCGTCGGCGTTCACCCGGACCGAGATCAGGCCCGAGGTCGGCAGCGCCGCGAGGTTCTGCAGGTCACCCAGGTCGAAGATGTCCTCGGGCTGGGGCAGCGAGGGGATCGCGGCGCTGGCCTTGGCCGGCTCCAGCACGGCGCCGCCGACCTGTGCGGCTACGGCCAACGTCGGGGCGGCGATCAGGAAACCCAGGAAATAGCGCCGGTCGATGCCTTTCGGCTCGATTTCCGGCAGCCGGGGGGCGCGGCGATGATTCGCCATCGGCAGTCCTCTCGAAACTCGAACGACTCCAACAACACCGTGGGAGAAGCCGCAAAGGCAGTTATTCTGTGCCGGAGTGTTACACAGGACACACCCTCGCAACCATGACCGCCACGCCTACTATCGGGCTAACGACGTTGTGCGTTGTGCACAGTCCTGGGTGCGGGTTCGGGCTTTCGCACGGGTGCCGGGTGATCGTTCAGGAAAGGCAGGGCACGCAAGGCGAGGGTGAGCTCGACCGGAATGTTTTCGGAGCTGAATTCCAGTCCGATGACCGATTCGATCCGGTGCATCCGGTTGATCACGGTGTTGCGGTGACAATGCAGCGCCTCCGCTGTGCGGATCGTCGAACCCGCGGTGGACGCCCAGGTCTCCAGCGTGTGCAGCAACATCCGCCGATCGTGGGCCGGCAGGTCGAGCAACGGCCCGAGCCAGCGCCGCACGAGCGGCTCCGTGAGTTCGGGGGAGTTGAGCAGCAGGGCCTCCGGCAGCCGTTCCGACAGGCTCACGATGGCCCGCCCGCCGGCCGGCAGCGTGCGGCGCGCGAGCGTCGCCTGCCGGTACGCCTGGTCCACCTCGGCGAGACCGGTGACCACCAGTGACACGCCGACCGGGCCGGTCAGGATCCCCCGCAGGACCTTCACCGCGGCGTCGGTCGCGGACAACGGCAGGGCGAGCAGCCCGACCAGGGTGGCGGAGCGGGCCTGCCAGGCCGACCGGATCCCGCGTTCCTCGAGCCGCTCGCCGAGCGCGTCGGTCAGTCCGTCGTTGTCCTGCCGCCCGCCCGCGGAGACGACGGCGTACGGGCCGTCGACCGGGAGCCGCACGATCCGGCTCGCCTCGTAGGCGAACGCCGCGTCCGTCGCCCGGCCCTGGAGCAGGCCCTCCCACAGCGCGGCCCGGCGCTGCTCGTCCGCGCGGACGAGCTGGCGTTCCGCGGCGTGGTAGGCGGCCGCCACCTGCGACGAGATAGTGTCGACGACCTCCCAGACCCGGGTCGCCACGTCGAGCAGGCCGTCGGTGCCGACGGTGCTCGCCGCTCGCGCCTCGTCGATCAGGTATTGCCAGACCAGCCTGCCGCCGAGCCGGAACGAGCGCAGCACGTCGTCGAGCGGGAGCTGCTGCTGGGCGCGGCGCTGGCCGGTCGCCTGGGCGGCGTCGTAGTACACGTCCGCGCCGTCTTCGCTGTCGAGCCCGGCGAGCAGTTGCAGGACCCGGGTGACGTTGTCGTGGCAGGAGCGCCAGAGATCGTCCCTGGGGACTACGTTCATCCTGCGATAGCCCTGGTTCTGCTCCTGGATCGTATGCACCAGGTCGTCGGTCAGCGCGGGGACGCGCAGCAGGACGCTCGTCGCCAGCGACTCCGCGACCCGGGCGCCGTCGTTGCTCGCCGGTCCACTCATATCACGGGAATTCGGAGCCGGTGGCCCCGCGGATTGGTGGCAGGGCGCAAGCGGGTGCGGGAACCACCCATGTGCGCGGCCGGACCTGGTCAGAATGACCAAAATGTGATCTGCGTCTCTAAATGAGACCCGCCGCCGGGGACCCCGGCGGTACACCGGAGGGCGTGCCGCCGCGTCACCCACGGCACCTTCCGGATGCCCGAAAAGGGAGCCCGTCATGACCACCCTCGATGCCAGTACCGAAAGCGTCCCCCGAATCCCCGCCCAGCGCGCCGAGGAGGCCGCGATGATCGGCCTCCCCAGCTTCAGCGTGGGCTCGGTCGCGCTGGCCCTCGTCCTGATCGGTTACGGGCCCGCGGCCGCGGTCGGCGCCTCGCTGGCCGTCATCATCGCGGCCACCGGGGTCGGGCTGCTCATCGCCGCGGTCTGGTCGGCCGCCGCCGGGCAGAGCGCGGTGGCCGGGGTCTTCGGCATCTTCTCCGGCTTCTGGCTGAGCTACGCGCTGCTCGTGCTCGGCCTGACGCACAACTGGTTCGGTATCGGCGCCACCGCCGTCGTCGACACCCAGGCCGTGTTCCTGATCTCGTGGCTGGTGATCGTCGGCATGCTCACGCTGGCGACCCTGCGGCTGCCGCTCGCCTACACGGTCCTGTTCGCGCTCATCGAGGTCGCGCTGGTGTTCGTGCTGATCGGCACGCTGCAGGGCTCGGCGGGTGCGCTGGCCATCGCGGGTGTCGTGGTGTTCGGATTCGCCGCCGTCGGCGTCTACCTGTTCTTCAGTGCGGCGTCACAGGCGACCGGGGGCTCCGCGCTGCCGCTCGGGCCGCCGCTGATCCGCGGCTAGCCGGTCCACAAAGGACCAGAGGTGGCCGGGCGGCAGCCGTCCGGCCACCTCTTCGCGTGCGCGCCGGGCCGAATGCCTACCGGTCCGGTGTGGACAGTGACTTTCATCGTGGTGCCAGCGTTTACGACCATTACACCGATCGGGCGTGTTCCGGGGGATCTGGGCACCAAGAGCGGCCCGCGGACCGGCGCCCGCGCGCGGGTGCTCCGCGCGGACGGTTCGGTCGTGGCGGAGCAACGCCAGCGCGGCGGTGATGGGGCACAGCTGCGCCGGGAACGGGTCCACCGTCGGGCCCGCGATGACCTTCGGCTACGTCGCGGCCGACGACCTGGTTGACGGGCCCGGCCGGAACATGTCTTGACAGACAACGAATAGCCGGTTGACAACCCCTCGCCGGGGGCGTGATCCTGGGAGCGCACCTCGATGAGCCCCGGAGGACCGCCTCCCTCCCGGTCAAGCGCGCAGAGCGCTGTTCCGCTCCCGTGGAATTGACCTGAGGAGGAGACGCACGTGTTCGCCAAGAAGAAGTTGACGGCGCTGTTCGCCGCGATGGCGGCCGCCGCCGCGGTGGTGACGGTGGTCGTCGCGGCCCCGGCCGAAGCGGTACCCACCACCATCCCGCTCAAGATCACGAACAACTCCGGGCGCGGCGACCAGCTCTACATCTACGACCTCGGGACCCTGCTCACGACCGGCCAGCAGGGCTGGGCCGACGGCAACGGCACGTTCCACCCGTGGCCCGGCGGCGGCAACCCGCCGACCCCGGCGCCCGACGCCTCCATCGCCGGACCGGCCAACGGCCAGTCAGTCACGCTGCGGCTGCCCAAGTTCTCCGGCCGCGTCTACTTCTCCTACGGCCAGAAGCTGGTGTTCAAGCTGACCACGGGCGGTCTCGTGCAGCCCGCGGTGCAGAACCCGAGCGATCCCAACCGGAACATCCTGTTCAACTGGACCGAGTACACCCTCAACGACGGCGGCCTGTGGATCAACAGCACGCAGGTCGACATGTTCTCGGCCCCGTACGCCGTCGGCGTCCAGCTCGCCAACGGCACGACCAAGACCACCGGTCACCTGAAACCCGGTGGCTACAACGGTTTCTTCTCCGCGCTGCGCGACCAGCCCGGCGGCTGGGCCAACCTGATCCAGACCGCGCCGGACGGCACCGTGCTTCGTGCGCTCGCGCCGGGACACGGCATCGAGGGCGGCGGGCTGCCCGCCACGGTGCTGAACGACTACATCGACCGGGTGTGGTCGAAGTACAGCTCGTCCACCCTGACGGTGACCCCGTTCGGGGACCAGCCGAACACGAAGTACTTCGGCCGGGTCTCGGGCAACGTCATGAACTTCACCAACAGTTCCGGCGCGGTCGTCACCTCGTTCCAGAAACCCGACTCCGACAGCATCTTCGGCTGCTACAAGCTGCTCGACGCGCCCAACGACCTCGTGCGCGGGCCGATCTCCCGCACCCTGTGCGCCGGGTACAACCGCGCGACCCTGCTGGTGAACCCGAACCAGCCCGACACGAGCCCGGCCAGCTTCTACGCCGACACCGTGAGCAACCAGTACGCCCGCAAGATCCACGCGCAGATGGTCGACGGCAAGGCCTACGCCTTCGCCTTCGACGACGTCGGCAACTACGAGTCGCTGGTGAACGACGGCAACCCGCAGCAGGCGTTCATCACGCTCGACCCGTTCAGCTGACGCCGGTGGCCGCGGTCATGAACGCGTAGACCGTGGTCGTGGCGCAGACGAACATGAGGTTGCGCTTGGGGCCGCCGAAGGTGAGGTTGGCCGCTTCCTCCGGGAGCTTGATCTTCCCGATCAGCTTGCCGTCCGGGGCGAAGCAGTGCACGCCGTCACCCGCGGCGGCCCACAGGCGTCCCGCCGTGTCGAGCCGGAAACCGTCGAACCGGCCGGTCTCGCACATGGCGAACACCTCGCCGCCCGAGAGCTTCCCGCCGGGCCCCACAGTGAACTCCCGGATGTGGTTGGCCCTCGTGTCGGCGATGTAGAGGCGGCTTTCGTCAAGGGAGAAGGCGAGCCCGTTCGGCTTGACGAAGTCGTCGGCGACCCGTTGCACGTCGCCGGTGGCCGGGTTCACGCGATAGACGTGGCAGCCGTCCGTTTCGGACTCGGCGCGAAAGCCTTCGTAGTCGTTCATGATCCCGTAGTCGGGATCGGTGAACCAGATCCCGCCGTCGGCCGCGACCACGACGTCGTTCGGGCTGTTGAAGCGGTTGCCCTCGTGCCGGTCCGCCAGCACTGTCACGGTGCCGTCGTGCTCAGTGCGCGTGAGGCGCCGGTTGCCCTGTTCACAGCTGATCAGGCGGCCCGACCGGTCGAGGGTGTGGCCGTTGGTGTGCCCGGCGGGGGAGCGGAAGACGCCGACCACGCCGGTCGTCTCGTCCCAGCGCAGCATCCGGTCGTTCGGGATGTCGCTCCAGAGCAGGTACCGGCCCGCCGGGACGTAGACCGGGCCTTCGGCCCACCGGTTGTCCTCGTGGAGCTTGTAGGCCCTGGCGTCCCCGCCGAAGCGGGCGAAGCGTTCGTCCGCCACCTCGTAGGTGAGCGCGGCTGATGGTAACGCGGTCATGGTGTCCCCAAGATGAGATCCTGTTTAGTCGGCTAAATGCCGTACCTCAACCGGTATATCATGCTCATGTCCGACTGGTGTAGCTCTTGGAGGAGTCTTGGACGACATGGACCGGGCGCTGCTGGGCTGTCTGCAGGAGGACGCGACCAGCTCCTACGCCGCGTTAGGGGAGGCCGTGGGTCTTTCGAGTGCGGCGGCCCACGAGCGCGTGCGCAAGCTCCGCGAACGCGGGGTGATCCGTCGCACGACCATCGACGTCGACCCGGTCGCCGTGGGCAAAGGTGTGCTGGCGTACGTGATGATCGAGTCGACCGCGTGGCTGGGCGGCGAGGAGACCGGCGACGCGCTGCGCGCGCTCCCGTCGGTCGAGGAGGCGCACATCGTCGCGGGCGGACCGTCCGTGCTGGTCAAGATGCGCGCGGCGACCACCGCGGACCTGCAGGCCGGGCTGAGGCGGTTGTTCGACATCGACGGTGTCAGTGGTACGCGGACGATCGTGGTGCTGGAGACGTTCTTCGAGCGGCCCATGGAGGTAACTCTGGTCGAATCTATCGAAAATCGATAGATTCCCATCGTAACTCGATGGGAGGACGAAGTCATGGGAAAGCTGACAGTGCAGACGCTGCGGGCCGTGCTCGTGCTGGTCGACGCGCCGGGCCAGCGGGAAGACCCGGGCGTCACCCTCATCATGGGCGGGATCGGGGTGGCCATCCTGGGGGTGGCGCTCATCGTGCGCGTGCCGCGGATGCTGCTCGCCCGGGTCGTCGCGCGCGACGGCGAAGCGGCGCAGCTGCGGGATGAGCTGGACGAGGTGATCTGATGCCGATCACCGTCGACATCGATGTGATGCTGGCCAAACGGAAGATGTCCGTTGGCGAGCTCGCGGACCGCGTCGGGATCACGCCCGCCAACCTGGCGGTGCTCAAGAACGGCCGTGCCAAGGCGGTGCGTTTCACGACGCTCGCCGCGCTCTGCGGGGTGCTCGACTGCCAGCCGGGCGACCTGCTGCGCTGGGAGGCCGAAGACCCCGCCATAACCGAGTCGGTCGTGCCCTGAAGGCCACCATCACGGCGTAAAACGCCGTGATGGTGGCCTTCAGGGACTTCTCGAGCTTGGTCGCGGCTGGGGCTGACCGGCATCCTGCTAGAGCAGGGCCCAGGCTTCGGTGAGGGCGCCGCGGAGGATGCCTTCGATCTCGTCGAACTCGCGCTGCCCGCAGATCAGCGGCGGGGAAAGCTGGATCACCGGCTCGGCGCGGTCGTCGGCGCGGCAGTACAGGCCCGCGTCGAACAGCGCCTTGGACAGGTGCCCGCGCAGGACGCGCTCGGACTCCTCGGCGGTGAACGTCTCCTTGGTCGCCTTGTCCTTGACGAGCTCGATGCCGTAGAAGAACCCGGCGCCGCGGATGTCGCCGACGATCGGCAGGTCGGTCAGTTTGTCCAAAGTGGACCGGAAGGCGTCCTCGTTGCCGAGGACGTGGGCGTAGAGGCCCTCGCGCTCCATCAGGTCGAGGTTCGCCAGCGCCACCGCGCAGGACACCGGGTGCCCGCCGTAGGTCGAACCGTGCATGAACGTGGTGGTGCCGTGCTTGAACGGCTCCATCAGCCGTTCGCTCGCCAGCACCGCGCCGAGCGGGGCGTAGCCCGAGGTCATGCCCTTCGCGGTGGTGATCATGTCGGGCTGGTAGCCGTAGCGCTTGGCGCCGAAGTCGTGGCCCAGCCTGCCGAACGCGCAGATGACCTCGTCCGAGACGAGCAGCACGTCGTTCGCGTCGCAGATCTCGCGGACCCGCTCGAAGTACCCCGGCGGCGGCGGGAAGCAGCCGCCCGTGTTCTGCACGGGCTCGAGGAACACCGCGGCGACGGTGTCGGCGCCCTCGAACTCGATCGCCTGCGCGATCTGGTCGGCGGCCCAGCGGCCGTAGGCCACGTAGTCGTCGGCGTGCTCGGGCGCGCGATAGAAGTTGGTGTTGGGCACGCGCGTCGTGCTGGGCACCAGCGGCTCGAAGTCGGCCTTCGCCCCGGGGATCCCGGTGATCGACAGTGCGCCCGCCGAGGTGCCGTGGTAGGCCAGCGACCGGCCGATCACCTTGTGCTTGGTGGGTTTTCCGGTCAGCTTGAAGTACTGCTTGGCGAGTTTCCAGGCCGTCTCGACGGACTCGCCGCCGCTGACGGTGAAGAACACGCGGTTCAGCTCGCCGGGGGCGTCGGCGGCGAGACGGTCGGCGAGCTCGATCGCGGCCGGATGGGCGTGTCCCCACAACGGGAAGTACGCGAGCCGGCGGATCTGGGCCGCGGCGGCTTCGGCGAGCTCCTCGCGGCCGTGGCCGACCTGGACGGCGAACAGCCCGGCGAGCCCGTCGAGGTAGCGCTTGCCCTCGGCGTCCCAGATGTAGGCGCCCTCGCCGCGGACGATCACGGGTACGTCGGACTCGGCGAAGCCGGAGTGCCGGGTGAAGTGCATCCAGAGGTGGTCGTGGGCCGACCGGGCGAGCTGGCGGTTCTGGTCCACGGGGGAGACAGCGGTGGTGGTCATGGTTCCTCGCACGAAGATCGGCGCGGTCGCGCCGGACAGGGGCCCGGGGCGACCTGGACAGCACCGTTATCGCACGACCGCCACGGTCCTGGCAAGTGAATCGGTTGCAATCAAGTAAAATGAATGTCGATTCTGTCTGTCAGAGCTGATCTTGCTTCGGATTTCGTTGTCATCAGTGTTTACCCCATTGATACGACTGCTTGCGCAGCTTGAGGTAGACCATCGTCTCCGCGTGCCGCACCCCCGGCAGTGAGCGGATCCGCTTCGAGATGAGGTCCAGGAGCGCGTCGTCGTCGGCACAGACCGCTTCGCACAGCACGTCGTACCGGCCCGCGCACAGCACGACGTAGTCGATCTCGGTCATCTCGGCCAGCGCGTCGGCGACCGGCTCGAGCGGGCCGTCCACCGTGATCGCGATCATCGCCTGCCGGAACAGCCCTACCTGCAAGGGATCCGAGACCGCGACGATCTGGATCACCCCGGAATCGGACAGCCGCTGCACCCGCTGGCGTACGGCCGCCTCGGACAGGCCGACGGCCTTGCCGATCGTGGCGTAGGCCCGCCGCCCGTCTTCCTGCAGCTGCTCGATGATGCGCTTGGAGATGTCGTCGAGCGGCGGCGGCGTGGCTCGCTTCGCGTTCTCGTCCTCACTGTTCACGTCCGGGATCATCCCCGACGTGACTTCCGTGCGGCAAATCTGGTCACCGAAAGCGACGGTCCCGACGGCCAGCGACAACGGATTTCGTTGAATTTGTGGCGTTGACAACACTGATTCCGTCCTGTTCCCTTCGTCGAATCGTTGCCGCCGATGGAGGGACATCTCCCCATGCCCCACACGAAGGCTCCAGCGGCAGTAGCCGTGCCTGCCGATTCGGGTCCCCGCTCGCTCACCCGCTCCATCGGAGTCGGGGGTGGCACGCTGCTCACGCTGAGCTGCGTGACTCCCGCGTCCTCCTTGTTCGTCATCGTGCCGCCGCTGTTCGCCGCGCTCGGCACGGGCACGGCGCTAACCATCGCACTCGCCGTCGTGCTCTGTATCGGCGTCGCGTTCTGCTATTCCGAACTGGGCACGCTGGTGCTGAGCTCGGGTGGCGAGTACGCGATGGTCAGCACGGTCGTCAACCGGTTCGCCGGCTGGCTGGCCTTCGTGCTCTCGCTCGTGGTCGTGCTGGTCGTGCCCCCGATCATCGCGGTGGGCGTGGCCGGCTACCTCAGCCCCGTGCTCGACATCAACCCCGCCGTGGCCGGCGCGATCGTCATGCTGGCCTCGACCCTGATGGGGCTGCTCAACCTACGGTCCAACGCCTGGATCACCGGGGTCTTCTTCGCCATCGAGATCCTCGCGATCGCCGTCGTGTCCTGGCTCGGGTTCGCCCACTCCGCCCGCCCGGCGAGCGTGCTGCTGAGTCCCGACCTCGGCGGGGGCGGCGGCCTCGGGATGGTGGCCGTGATCGCCGGTCTCGCCGTCGCGCTGTTCGTGGTGCAGGGCTTCAGCACCGCGGTGTACCTCGCCGAGGAGATGCGCGAACCGCGCAAAACCGTGTCCAGGACGGTGTTCTGGACACTCGGGATCAGCGCGCTCGTCATCCTCGTCCCGGTCGTCGCCATCACCGTCGGCGCGCCGGACATCGCGACGCTGGCGGGCGGCGACCTCACCGCGATGGTCATCGGCTGGAGCAACTCGGCCGTCGGCGTGGTGATCAGCCTGTGCATCGCCGCGGCCATCGTCAACGCCGTCATCGTGATGGTCATCCAGAACTCGCGGGTGGTGTACGCCTCCGCCAGGGACCAGGCCTGGCCCGCCGCGGTGAACCGCGCGCTGAGCACGGTCAGCCGCCGCTTCGGGGCGCCGTGGGCGGCCACCCTGGTCGCCGGCCTGAGCGAGGCCGTGCTGTGTTTCGTGCCGGTGGAGACGCTGAGCGGCGTGACCGGGGTCGTGGTGGTCGCGCTCTACCTGAGCATCGCGGGCGCCACGCTGCGGGCCCGTGGCGCCGAGCACCGGAAGCCGGACGTCTGGCGGATGCCGTGGTGGCCGGTCATCCCGGTGCTCGCGATGGCGGCGCTGACCTACGTGCTCGTCCAGCAGAACCTGCTCGACCTCGGGATCACCGTCGCCGTACTCGCCGTTTCGGCGCTCTACTGGGTGTGCTACCTCCGGCGGCACCCGGACCGGTGGGTGGTGACCATTCCCCAGGACTGACCCGCCCCGCCGTCGACCAGCCACACAGGAGCACCGAAAAGCCATGAGTGACAAGCAGACCTTCCGCAACTTCGTCGGCGGCGCGCACAGCGACGCCGCGGACGGGCGCACCCTTGACCTCGTCGACCCGTCGACCGGCACCGTGTACGCCACCTCCGTCCTTTCCGGACAGTCCGATGTGGACGCCGCGTTCGGCGCCGCGGCGACGGCGTTCGAGCACTGGCGCGACTCGACCCCGGCCGAGCGCCAGCTGGCCCTGCTGCGGATCGCGGACGCGGTGGAGAGCCGGGCGGAGGAGTTCGTCCGGGTGGAGTCGGAGAACACCGGCAAGCCGTACGCGCTGACGCGGTCCGAAGAGCTGCCGATGGTGATCGACCACCTCCGGTTCTTCGCCGGGGCCGCGCGGCTGCTCGAGGGCAGGGCCGCGGGGGAGTACCTGAGCGGGCACACCTCGTTCGTCCGGCGCGAGCCGGTCGGCGTGTGCGGGCAGGTGACGCCGTGGAACTACCCGCTGATGATGGCGATCTGGAAGATCGCGCCCGCGCTGGCAGCCGGGAACACCGTGGTGCTCAAGCCGTCCGACACCACCCCGGCCAGCACGGTCCTGCTGGCCGAGGTGGCGGCGGAGTTCCTGCCGCCCGGCGTGTTCAACGTGCTCTGCGGCGACCGGGACACCGGCCGGGCGCTGGCCACGCACCGGACCCCGGCGATGCTGTCGATCACCGGTTCGGTGCGCGCCGGGATCGAGGTGGCGGGCGCCGCGGCCGCGGACGTCAAGCGGGTGCACCTGGAGCTCGGCGGGAAGGCGCCGGTCGTCGTGTTCGCCGACGCCGACCTCCCCGCCGCCGCCGAGGCCATCGCGGCCGCGGGCTACTTCAACGCGGGCCAGGACTGCACCGCCGCCACCCGCGTCCTCGTGCACGCCGACGCACACGACGAATTCCTCGCCGCGCTCGTCGACCAGGCCCGCGCCGCGAGCACCGGCGGCCTTGACCAGCCGGACGTCACGTACGGGCCGGTCAACAACGCGGGCCAGCTGGCGCGGATCGGCGGGTTCGTCGACCGGCTGCCCGACCACGCGGTGCTGGACCACGGTGGCGAGCGCGTCGGCGACCGGGGCTTCTTCTACGCGCCGACCGTCGTCTCCGGCCTGCGACCGGGCGACGAGCTCGTGCGTGACGAGGTGTTCGGCCCGGTCATCACCGTGCAGCGCTTCACCGGCGAGGCCGAGGCTGTGCGCGAGGCCAATGACGTCGACTACGGGCTGGCGTCCTCGGTGTGGACGCGGGACCACGCGCGGGCGATGCGCCTGACGAAGCGGCTGGATTTCGGCTGCGTCTGGGTCAACACCCACATCCCGATCGTCGCGGAGATGCCGCACGGCGGGTTCAAGCGCTCGGGGTACGGCAAGGACCTGTCGATGTACGGGCTCGAGGACTACACCCGGGTCAAGCACGTGATGACCGCGCTCGGCTGAGGGAAGGCCACCATGATCAGGATGCCCGCCGAGTGGGAGGCGCACGAACGCACGTGGATGGCCTTCCCGCCGCCGAACGCCACCTTCGGGGACGAGGACTCACCCGAGCTGGCCGGGGCCCGCCGCGTCTGGGCCCGGGTGGCGAACACCGTCGCTCGGTACGAGCCGGTCACCCTGGTGGCCGGGCTCGGCCAGGCCGCGCTCGCGCGGTCGTTCGCCGGGCCGGGGGTCGACGTCGTCGAGGTGCCGCTCGACGACGCTTGGATGCGCGACATCGGCCCCACCTTCGTCCACGACCACGCTTCCCCGACCGGACTCGCCGCCGTCGACTGGCGGTTCAACGGCTGGGGCGCGCAGGACTGGGCGGCGTGGGACCGCGACCAGGACGTGGCCCGCCGGGTCGCCGGGCTGGCCGGGCAGCCGGTCACCGGCTCGGCGCTGACCGCGGAGGGCGGCGGGCTGCACGTCGACGGCGAGGGCACCGTCCTGCTGACCGAGACGGTCCAGCTCGACCCCGGCCGCAACCCCGGCTGGACGAAGGCGCGGGCCGAGGCCGAGGTGCACGCCCGGCTCGGCACGACCACCGCGATCTGGCTGCCAAGGGGACTGACCCGCGACTACGGCGAGTTCGGCACCCGCGGCCACGTCGACCTGGTGGCCGCGTTCCTGCGGCCGGGCGTCGTCGCGGTGCACCGCCAGGCCGATCCCGCGCATCCCGACCACGACGTCTCGAAGGAGATCGCCGAGGTGCTCGCCACGAGCAGGGACGCGCGGGGCCGCCGCCTGGAGGTCGTCGAGATCCCGGCGCCCGCCGTGCTCACGGCCGATGGCGAGTTCGTCGACTACTCCTACCTCAACCACTACGTGGCCAACGGCGTCGTCGTGCTCGGCGTGTTCGGCGATCCGAACGACGCCGTCGCCGCGGACCTCCTGCGCCGTGCCCATCCCGGCCGGACGGTCGAACTCGTCGACGCCCGGCCGATCTTCGCCCGCGGTGGTGGAATCCACTGCATCACCCAGCAACAACCCGCGAGCTGACAAGGAAACCCATGCGTGTCATCACTTCCGCACCCCAGCAGTCCCCGGCCAGGGTCCATCCGGGGTCCCGCCCGCCGCTCGTCGCGGCCGTGGTGCAGACCCGCTGGCACGCCGACGCCGCCGAGCACGCGGCCGTGCTGGACGACGGGATCCGCACCGCGGCGGATCGGGGGGCGCAGGTCGTGGTCCTCTCGGAGCTGACGCTTTCCCGCTATCCGGCGGACACGCTGCCCGACGGCGACGCGACGGCCACCGCCGAGGACCTGGCCACCGGGCCCACGTACACGATGGCGGCCAAGGCGGCGGCGGACCACGGCATCGCGGTCCACGCCTCGCTCTACGAACGCGCCGACGGCCCCGACGGGCTCGGCTACAACACCGCCATCCTGGTCGCGCCCGACGGCGCGCTGCTCGGCCGCACCCGCAAGATGCACATCCCGATCAGCGCCGGGTACTACGAGGACCACTACTTCCGGCCGGGCCCGGCGGGCGGCGAGCCCCATCCGGTGCTCGACCTGCCCGGCGAGCATCGCGCCCGGCTCGGCCTCCCGACCTGCTGGGACCAGTGGTTCCCCGAGCTCGCCAGGGCGTACTCCCTGCGCGGCGCCGAGGTGCTCGCCTACCCGACCGCGATCGGCTCCGAGCCCGACTTCCCCGACTTCGACACCGAACCCCTGTGGCGCCAGGTGATCGTGGGCAACGGCATCGCCAACGGGACGTTCATGGCGGTGGCCAACCGCTGGGGCGACGAGGGCACGATCACCTTCTACGGCTCGTCGTTCATCTCCGACCCGTACGGCCGGGTGCTGGTCTCGGCGCCCCGCGACGCCGACGCCGTCCTCGTCGCCACCCTCGACCTGGACCAGCGGCGAGACTGGCTCGGGCTGTTCCCGTTCCTCGAGACGCGCCGCCCGGAGTCCTACGGCGTGCTGACCGAACCGGCCAAGCGCGGCTGACCCGCCATCAGCGGAGCGCCAGCGGACGGTCAGCGGGCCCGGCGACGCTGCGGGACATGGAAAACACCCGAGTCCTCATCTCCGGCGCCAGCATCGCCGGGCCCGCGCTCGCCTACTGGCTCAACCGCTACGGCTGCACCGTCACCGTCGTGGAAAAGGCGCCCGCGTTGCGTCCCGGCGGCCAGGCCGTCGACTTCAAGGGCACCACGCACCGCACGGTCCTGCGGCGGATGGGCATCCTCGAAGAGGTGGAGCGGCGCCAGACCGGCGGCCACGACCAGACCGTCGTCGACTCCGAGGGCAAGCCGCTGGCGGTCATCTCCGGCGAGTTCACCGGCGGCGACCTGGAGATCACCCGCGGCGACCTGTCCGCGCTGCTCCACGAGTGCACGGCGGACGACTGCGAGTACGTCTTCGGCGACTCCGTCACCTCGCTGACCGAGACGGCGACCGGCGTGGACGTCACCTTCGAGCGCGGGGAGCCACGCACCTTCGGCAGAAAGCCCTGCTGCTCGCCGCCTGTCGCGGTGGCCGGTGGCGCATCCCCGAGCTGATGGCGCGGGTGCCGGGTCGTCCTGCTGGGCGACTCCGCCTACGCGAGCACCTTTGGGCGGCTTCGGCACCGGCCTGGCCCTCGTCGGCGCCTACGTGCTGGCCGGGGAGCTGCTGAACGCGGACGGGGACCACCGGGTGGCCTTCGAGGCCTACCACCGGAAGTTCCGCGACTATGCCAAGATCTCCCGGCAGGGCAACGCCGGGGCGTTCCTCGCGCCCGCGACCGGCATCAGGATGAAGCTGCGCAACTGGACGTTCAAGTCCAGGTTCCTGTTGCGCGCCATGCTCAACCTGACCGACCGGTTCGCCACGCGCATCGACCTCGAGGACTACCCGGGTTCAGCTCGCTAGCTTGCCGTACACGATGATGTTGTCCAGGTAGCTGTGCGCCGCGGAGTCGAAAGCGCCGCCACAGGTGATCAGCCGGATCTCGGGGTCGGCCGTGTTCCCGTACACCGCTTCCGTCGGGAACGAGCTCTTGGCCACCTGGTCGACCTTGGTGACGGTGAAGGTGAGGCTGCCGCCGTCCTGACGGCCCACGAGCACCTTGTCCCCGGTCTTCACCTCGTGCAGCCGCCAGAAGATGCCCTTCTGGTGATTGCCGTCGATGTGCCCGAGGACTACCGACGGGCCCACCTCACCGGGTGTCGGGCCGTGCTGGTACCAGCCCGCTTGCAGCGGCTGGTCGACTGGCGGCACCTGCACGGTCTTGTCCGCGTTGAGACCCAGCTGCACCAGCGTGGAGCGGGCCGCGATGGCGGGCACCTCGACCCAGCTGGGGATCGACCGGGCCAGACCGGCGCCCACGGCGGTGGCCGCGGGAGCCGGACCGGCGGGAGCGGAAGGTGCCGCGGCATCGGAACCACAGGCGGCGAGCGAAAGCGTGGCCACCAGTGCCAGCAGGATCGCCACCAGCCGGCGCGGTGCGCGCCGGACGCCGGGGTGCGTCATCCGCCTCAGCCCTCGGCCGTGATGGCGAGGCTGCCGTCGCCGGTCTGCGGGGCGCCCGCCGGGACGACCTTGACCTGACCGGGACCGGTCGTGGGGGCCGGGTTCGTGGTGGCGGGCGGCGGGCTGCCGTTGCCGGTGGCCTTGCCGCAGGTCGCCGAGGCGAGCACGATGTCGCCGGAGCCCAGCGCGTCGGTCAGTTTCCCGCCGAGCAGCTTGATGTGCAGCGCGTTGACCGTCAGGCTGCCGTCGTCGTGGCGGACCTGCTCGTTGACGATCACCTGGAGCACGCCCGGGATGCCGATCTCCTGGTTCGGGGAGGTGGCCACCGGGAGCGTCCCGATCCGGCCCAGGTCCAGGCCGACGATCTCGGAGACGCCACTGACGTCGCTGCCCGTGGAGGCGCACTTCGAGCTGATCACCTTCGCCTTGGGCGTGCTGCCGGCGAGACCCGCGAGGACGGGGAGCGTCGCGTCGACGATGGAGGCCGTCGAGGTGACCGTCCCGGTCTCGCTGTTGTGCTTCGCGGAGCTCGTGATCACCTTCGCCGTCACCAGGCCCTTGAGCGGGACGTCGACGATGGAGGCCGTGGTCGGGCCGCCGGTCGTGGACGGGGCGAGTCTGCCGGTGTCCACCGTCAGCCCCTTGTTGTCCAGAATTCCGGGGAGCAGCGAAACGGCGGCCGACGCACCGTAAGCCGAACCTTCACCCGGCGCGGCGGTGTCCGCCGAAGCCGAAGCGACGCTCGCGACCAGCATCGCCGTCGCGGCCAGGCTGACCACACCTCCGGTACGCAGCACGTCTACCCGCATGAATTATCCCTTCGAGAAAGTCAGAAAAGGCTGCTCGCACAAGACCTTTCGGAAAGCGCGCACCCTCCGGCTGACCAGGAGGGCCACGAAAGGGGAGCGAGCGAATTCGAAGCTATCAAGCAGGTGGCCACCGGCAAAACGGCTCGTGTCCGGCGGGCCTCCCAGCGACCAGCGACAGTAGCCAGCGCTCGCCGGGGACCACTCGAAAGCGTGATGATCGATTGGCGTGTCTCGAAAGAAATGATCGCGCACAGTCACAATTGCCGGAATCGGCGGGCTTTTCTTCGCGAGTTCCACCTGTATAGGTGGTCATTCGAGAGGGGGAGGCCCGAATACTCTTCGTGATGTGACCATTACGGCCTCAAGCTCGCCCGGAGATCCTGTTCCGCGTGCCTCTGAAGGCCACCTTGAGGGACCAGAGCGTCCCACAAGTTCCCTTCGCGACTCGCCCACCCAACCCCGCCACGGCCGGTAGTGTCTCGCTGGTGGGGGACAGGATGGAAGAACAGTTGCTGCTGGTCCCATCGGGGCGCGGATTGCTGCCGTCGCTGGCGATCTCTGCCGGATTGCTGGTGTTCGACGTCGTTTCCGGTCTGACCGGCAAGCTCCCGTCTTGGCTGGCGATCGCGTCCGGTTCGCTGTTCGCCGGGCTCGTGGTCGCGGGGGTGGTCATCCTGGCCCGCAGCTGGAACAAGCCTTGGCAGGCGCGGCTGGACGTGGACGGGGTGACCGTGCGGGGGCTGCCGCTCGTGCCGTGGTCGGCGCTGGCGGAGGTGCGAATCAGCCGACTTCGGCCGTCCTGGCTCACTATCCCGCGCCGCGACCGGGTCGTGGTGTTCGTCCCCCGGCCGGGGCAGCGGGTGCCGTCCGTGGTCGTGTACGGCCCGTCCCGCTCGGCTACCTCCACCTTCGGCGCGAAAACCCGGCTCCGGGTCTACGGCAGCTCGTTCGTGCTGGTGACGTCGTTGGTCAAGGCGACTCCAGGGGAGATCGCCGCCGCGGTCCGCCGGTTGAGCACCGTCCCCTGCGTCGGAGACTGAGCGGTCCTTCGCGGCTTACGCGGTCGCGAGGCCGACGGCGGTGCGCAGGGTCGTGAGGAACCGGCTCGGCTGGAAGTGTTCGGGGTCGGTGAGCACGAGCCGGGCCGCCATCTCGAACAGGGTGATCACGGTGTGGGCCAGGATGCCCGCGTCGAGCCCCGCCGGGACGGTGCCGGAGTCGACCAGCGTCTGGGTCATGTTCTCGACCTGCTTGAGCACCAGCGCCCTGGCTCGTTCGCGGGCGGCGTGGAACTCGGCGGGCATGTCCGGCATCGGCAGGACGACACAGTGCCAGCGGTCGGCCGATTCCCGCACCGAGTCGAGGAACGCGGTGAGGACGTGGGCGAGCAGGTCCGCAGGCTCCTCGCGCAGCCGCTGTTCGAGCCGGTCGGGCAGGGCGGCGAGCAACTGTTTGAGCGCCTCGTTCTGCTCGCGTCGCAGCAGGGTGGCGAGCAGTTCGGCCCGGCTCGTGAACACCCCGTAGATCACCGGCTTCGTGACCCCCGCCTGGCGGGCCACGGCGTCCATGGTCGCGGCGTGATGTCCCTGGGCGACCACGAGGTGCAGGGCCGCGTCGAGCAGTTCGGAGCGGCGTTGTTCCGCCGGTACCCGCGCCGCGTAGGCGCGGCGTTTCTGCCCTGACGTCACGTCGCCTCCGTACGGGGGATCCCGCCTCTGCGCTGGACAATCATACGCTACCGTAGGATATTTCTACTCCCCGGTAGTAAGTGTCCGGCCTGGAGGAGTGTCGCTCGAAATCCCGGCGCCGGGCGCGGCGAACGCGCGGACCGAGTACCTCCAGGACCACCGCCTGGTCGACTGGCCCACGCATTCGCCAAGCCCTTGCCCCCGTGCTCGACCCGCCGTGCGTGTTCGGCTTCCGCTACCGCTCAGCCGGTGACGCCGGGCCCGCCGTTCTCCACGTGCCCGCTGAAGCGGCGCAGGAATTTCGGGTCCGCGTCGGTGGTGGCACTGAGGTCGTACCAGCCCTGCCCGTAGGCGAGCACGTTCCAGTCGTCGGTGAGCGTCTGGCCCGCGGTGAGGGGGTACGTCCAAGGCCCGTCGGTGCGGTAGTGACCGGCGCTCACGGTGACCTTGACGGTGGTGGTGCCGCTGTTGCGCATCGTCAGGCGCAGCTTGTGCTCGGCGGTGTAGCCACCGCTCACCTCCACCCCGGCGCCCGCGCTGTTGGCGTCCCCGGCGAACTGCCAGCGGAAGCGGTTGGGCCCGTGCATGGCGACGTTGTACTTACCGCCGCCGTACGCCTGGATCCGCCAGGTGTCGCTGACCTGCTTTCCGGCGGCCACGTCGTAGAACCAGGGGCCGTCGGTCTGCCCGTCGGCGCGGTACGCGACGAGCTGCAGATCCGCGGTGCCCTGGTTGGCGAAGGTGGTGGTCAGTAGCTGCTTGTCCGCGCTCAGCGCGGTGGTGACCAGCGGCTGGTAGGGGAGCGCCCGCGCGGGCCGGGTCCCGGTTTCCTGCACGGGCGCCTGCTGTTTGCCCACCGGCGGGGTCGTCGGCTTCGGCAGCTTGCGCTGGGTGTCGTCGGCCTGTTTCCGCAGCGCCGAGGTGTCGGGCAGCATGGGGATCCTGACGTCGGCCGTGCCGAAGTCGAAACAGCCGGTCAGGTCGCCGCAGATCGACCGGCGCCACGCCGTGATGTTGGGCTCATGCACCCCGGTCCACTGCTCCAGGAACCGGATCACCGAGGTGTGGTCGGCGACCTGGGAATTGACCCAGCCGCCCCGGCTCCACGGCGAGAGGACGGTCATCGGCACCCGGGCGCCGAGCCCGATCGACTTGCCGCCGATGTATTCGCCCGCCGTCCCCGAGTTCGCCATCGGCGGTGCCACGTGGTCGAAGAAGCCGTCGTTCTCGTCGTAGTTGATCAGAACGACGGTCGACTCCCACAGTTTCGGGTTGGCCCACAAGGCGTTCAGCACCCCCTGGGTGTACGCGGCGCCGTCGACCGGCCGGGCCTCGGGGTGCTCGCAATAGCCGTAGGGGGCCACGATCCAGGAGACCTGGGGCAGCGAGCCGCTCGCGCAGTCGGCGGTGAACTCCGAGAGCACGTGCCCGACGTCCTTGCCCTTGCCCGAATCCGGCCCCCAGGTCTTGAAGACACTGCCCCGTGTGGACAGTTCGCTCGTGTAGTCGTTGTGATAGGCCTGGAAGAGCCAGAGCGGATTGTCGCCGTAGTCGCCGACGAACGAGCCGCCCGCGTCGCCGACCTCCTTGTTGGCGTAGACCTTCCACGCGACGCCGTTGTCCTGCAGGCGTTCGGGATAGGTCGTCCAGCTGAACACCGGTTTGTAGTCCGCCGGGTTGTAGTTGGCGGGGCCACCGGCGCGGCCGTCGGCGTCGATGGTGCCGGTGAACAGGTAGAGCCGGTTGGGCGTCGTGGGCCCCTGCACCGAGCAGAAGTAGTGGTCGCACACGGTGAACGAGTCCGCGAGCGCGCGGTGGAACGGGATGTCGGTGTCGGTGAAGTAGCCCATCGTCATCTCGCCCTTGGCCGCGACCCAGGCGTTGTTGGCGCCCGCGGCGATCGCTCGGTGCTGGTCGTCCCAGCCGTGACCGAGGTCGCCGAGGTCCTGGCCGTCCACCTTGGCGGTGTCGACGTGGAAGGGCAGCAGGTAGTTCCCGTCGGAGCGCCCGGAGTCGGGCTGGTGGAAGATGTCCTGGCCGTTCGGCCGGACGAGCGCGGACCGGTCGCCGAAGCCGCGGACGCCCCTCATCGTGCCGTAGTAGTGGTCGAACGAGCGGTTCTCCTGCATCAGGACCACCACGTGCTCGACGTCGGCGAGACTGCCGCTGCGGCGGGGTTCCGCCAGCGCTTCGGCCATCCCCGGCGGCAGCGCGCCGAGGGCGCCTGCCGCGGCGACGCCGCCGAGGAAACGGCGGCGGGTGAGTCCGGTGCGTGGTTCGTCGGCCATGGCGTAAGCCTCCAGGCGGTGGTGGGGAGCGTCAGGCTGCTGCCACCTTAGATGACTGAAGCTGCACGCAAAACCCATCTAACGGACTAAAGCAAGCAACAGTATTCATTTTCTGTTCAGCCGTACGACCACTTCGCCTGTGTTCGTACGCGCCACGCATCCGTGCACACCGACTCCGGCGAGCTGGGTGCGCGGCCGACTTGGCCGGGCACGCGAACATGAGCGTCCGCACCTTCACCCGCCGGTTCCGCTCCGAGGTCGGGCAGAGCCCGCGCGTTTGGGTCACCCAGCGCCGCGTGGACTACGCCCGCCAACTCCTGGAAGCGACCGGACTCCCGATCAACGAGGTGGCGGACGCGGCGGGCTTCGCCGATCCGGTCCTGCTGCGCAAGCACCTGCGCGGCTCGGTCGGACTCACCCCCAACGCCTACCGCCGGTCCTACGCCGCGTCCCACGTGGACCCGGCCTGCTGAGGAACAATCCGCATCGTCGAACGTGCGGCTCGAAGCACCAGGTCCGCGGAGATGGTGCGCTGAGCCGCGATGTTCGTCCTATCCGCGGCTGGGTACGAGGTCCGGGTCTTCGGCCCGTGTGGGAATGGCACATAAGCGGTGAGTTCGCGACTCGGCTCGGCACCCAAACGGTAACGAACGATGGTCCGTCGTAACGGCCGCTCCGCATTGGTCGACTTCCGGGCATGCATTCCTACTGAGGCGTGTGCGCGGCTGACACCCACCCCAGCACTCGCTCCAGCCGGAGGTATGTCATGGCCATTGACCAGATTTTCGCCACGACCACCCTAGCGGCAGAACCTACCAGTGGTCATCTGGGAAGCGCCGCACCCGAGGGGACCAAGAGTGTCAGTGACTTCGTCACCGTGCAGTCTTTTGCCAACTTCGCGGTCATGACCGGTGCCATCACCGCCGCCTGGGGCGGAGCCCAGCAATTGTGGAGTGCGTTGCACGGGCAATGGTTCCCCTTCGCTTTGTGCCTTTTCTTTGGGCTCGTATCGTTGTTCGCTTCTCAGCCGGGACAAACGACGCTCGACGACAACGGAAACGCGATGCCCAATCAGCAACCTGCCTTTGTCAGATGGCTCCAGCCGTCGTTCATCATGGTGGTCAACACTTTTGTTTTGTACGGCGCCGTTCTGGGCGCGTCGACCGCGACGAATATCACCTAGCGTCCGAACCGGCGCGTCCGGTGACGGGCCGTCAGCTGCCTCAGAACGCGTCTGAGAACTGTCGCAGCAGCCGCCGCTCGAAGCCTCGGGCGCCTGTCCTTCGAAGCCGCCTACCCTCCACAAAGGATGAAAAAGCGGCCCATTCGCCCGTTTCATACCGCCACGACCGTTTCATGTGTGCCCCTGAAGGCCACCATGACAGCGTTAAACGCCGTGAAGGCTCCCATCAGGGCACACGGCAAACCTGGGGTCGCGACTGAAGCAGACTTTCCCTCGACTCAACCTTGCGAAGTCCCCTTCACCAGAACAGACCGCGTGAAAGTCCCCGTCAGTCAACGCGGCACTAGGCACCAAACTGGACGACATGACATCAGTTTCCGGACGCTGCCTCAGGGCTGGGGCTTCTCCGCCACCCCGCCCCAGCCGAATGAGCTGGCTTCGAGTTCGTCCGGCTGGGGCTCGTTGGTGGGCCGCCAGTCCGGCAGGCGGCTGACCCCGGGTTCGAGCATGGCCCAGTCGCCGAACCAGGGGGTGAACTCGGCGCGATCCCGCAGCCACATGGGGTTGCTGGTGTTCTGGTAGGTGGCGATCATCTTGCGGACGCCGGCCGTTTCGTCGTTCTCCGGTGCGTCATCGGTGCTGGCGTGGGAGATGGCCAGCCAGCTGCCCGGCGCGACATGTGATCGGTAGGTCTCGACGACCTTGCCGGGACTGTCGTCGGGGCCGACGAAATGCATGACCGCGACCAGCATCACGCAGACGGGTTCCTCGAAGTCGATCAGTGCGCAGGTTGTGTCGTCGTCGAAGATCCCGTCCGGGTCGCGCAGGTCGCGTTGCACGATCCCGGCCCAGTCGGTCGCCTCGTCGCGCTCCAGGATCAGCGTCGAGTGAGCGGCCGCGACCGGTTCGTAGTCGACGTAGACCACGGTGGCGTCCTCGTCGTCCGGCACCCGGCGCCGGATGATCTCGTGGACGTTGCCGACCGTCGGCACCCCGGAGCCGAGGTCGATGAACTGGCGGATGCCCGCGTCCAGCGCGGCCTCCACCACCCGGTTCATGAAGGCCCTGTTCTGCCGGGCCATCGCCTTCATCCCCGGCCAGAGTTGCACGGCCTTCCGGCCGAATTCCCGGTCCACCGCCCAGTTCTGGGTCCCGCCGAGGTACCAGTCGTAGATGCGGGCCGCCGACGGCTTGTCCGTGTCGACACCCGCCGGGGCCGTCGGCGCGTTGTCCTCTTGGGGTGCCATGGGTGGAGGGTATCGTCCCGGCCCCCCCGGCTACCAGCACTGACGATGCCGCCAGGGATCACGTTCCGATCCGGCTCGGTACCCGCGCCACGGGCTTGGGCAAGGCGGGCTCGGGCAGCGTGCGGAACAGCAACCAGCTCAGCGCGGGCATCAAGATCAGGGGCATCAGGGCGATCCGCAAGGAGGTCGCGTCCGCGATGGCGCCGATGATCGGACTGGTCAGGCCACCGACGCTGACGGCCAGTCCCAGGGTGATCCCGCTGGCGGTGCCGACGTGCGAGGGCAGGTAGTCCTGGCCGAGGGTGACCTGCAGGGAGAAGGGGACGTACAGGCCGACGGAAGCCAATGCCACGAACACATAGATCGCCGGTCCGGGGATGAACACCGTCCCCGCGACCGCGAGGACGGTGAGCAGGTACGACCAGCGGCACACGGCGACCCGGTCCCAGCGATTGGCGAGGTTGCCGCCCAGCACGGACCCCACCGCGCCACCGAGATAGAGCACGAACAGTGCCGCGGTGCCCGCCGCCGTGCTGCCGCCCAGGCGTTGCTGGGCGTAGAGCGAAATGAACGTGCTCAGGCCGACGAAGACGATGGACCGGAAAACGACGGCCAGCGACAGCTTAACGAACGAGACCTTGTCGTCGGTGATCACCGCGACCGCGGTGCCGGATCGTCCGGGTGTCGTCTTCGCCAGTGCGCGCAGGACGGGGAGACACAGAACGCTGCCGGCGGCGGCGGGCACCACAAGCAGCGGGGAAAGGTGCAGACCGCCGGTGGCGACGACGGCGGTGACCATGAGCGGCGCGGTGGCGAAGCCGAGGTTGCCGCCGAGGGAGAACCAGGCCATCGCGCTGTGACTGCCCTCGCTGAGCAGCCGCGCGACGCGGGCCGACTCGGGATGGTAGGCGGCGACCCCGACGCCGGACACCGCCACGAACACCAGCGTCAGGGCGTACGAGCCGGTCAAGCCGCTCAGCGCGATACCCGATCCGCCGAGGATGGTGCTCACGGGCAGGAGCCAGGGCATCGCCCGGCGGTCGGTGAGCAGGCCGAACAGCGGTTGGGCCACTGAGGACAGCAGGGACGCGGCGAGCACGATGCCCGAGACCGCCGCGTACCCGTAGTGCCGCTCGGCGACGAAGAACGGGACGAGCGACGCGACCGAGCCCTGGTAGATGTCCACGCAGGCATGGCCTGCCGACAGCAGCATGATTGATTTTTTCCTGGACACATCATCATGGTCAGCTTGGCGCTACCTGTCGCGCTTCCGATAAACTGCCAATCAATGACAGAAATCCGCCACGAGTCAGTAGCGCCGACCCGCGCCCGGTCGCTGGCGTCCGGAACCGGCGTCGACGCCCACCGCCACGACGACCACCAGATCGTCTACGCGGGCAGGGGAGTGCTGGTCGTGACGACTTGCGCCGGTTTGTGGATCGCTCCGGCCACCCGTGCGATCTGGGTACCGGCCGGCACCGTGCACGCACACCAGGCCTACGGCGAGCTCGAACTGCACCTGGTCGGCCTGCCCGCCCGGGACAACCCGCTGGACCTGGCCAAGCCGACGGTGCTGGCCGTCGGTCCCCTGCTCCGGGAACTGATCCTCGCCTACACGCGCACTCCGTACGGCGACAGCCCGGAGCGCGGCCGGCTGCGGACTGTCTTGCTCGACCAACTCCGCGCCTCGCCTCAGCAACCGCTGTATCTGCCCACGCCGACCAGTCCCCGGCTGAAGGAGGTCTGCGAGATCCTGCGCGCCGATCCGGCCGACGGTCGCACCCTGGCCGCATTGGGCAGGCAGATCGGTGCCAGCGACCGCACTTTGTCGCGGCTGTTCAAAGCCGATCTCGGCATGACCTTCCCCCAGTGGCGCACCCAATTACGGCTCTACCACGCCTTGATCCTGCTCGCCGGGAACAGCCCGGTGACCGCCGTGGCACACACGTGCGGCTGGTCCTCCGCCAGCGCGTTCATCGATGTGTTCCGCCGAACCTTCGGACACACGCCGGGAACGCACCTGCCCATTGACTAGCGGCACTCGGGCGCCCTCCCGTCGCGGTCAGGAGTTGAGGACGCCGGTGCCGAGCAGCGCGAACAGGACGACGCCGATGACGACGCGGTAGAGCACGAAGGCGTTGAAAGAATGCTTCGCGACGAACTTCAGCAGCCAGGCGATGGAGGCGTACGCGACGAGGAACGACACGACGGTGCCCACGGCCAGCGGGAGCACGTCGAGCCCGCCGCCGAGCGCGTCCTTGAGCTCGTAGACCCCGGCGCCGGTGAGGGCCGGGATCGACAGGAAGAACGACAAGCGGGTCGCGGCGACGCGGTCGAGGTCGCGGATCAGGCCGACGGAGATGGTCGCGCCGGACCGGGAGAACCCGGGGAACAGCAGCGCGAGGATCTGGGACACGCCGACGATCATCGAGTCGGCGAACGTGATGTCCGCTTCGCCGCGGTTGAGCTTGCCGACCCGTTCGGCGCCCCACATCAGCGCGCTGCCCACGATGAGCGAACCCGCCACGACCCACAGCGACGCGAGCGGTCCCTTGATGAGCGGCTGGAACAGCAGGCCCGCGGCGACGATGGGCAGGGTGGCGAAGATGACCCACCAGGCGAACTTGTAGTCGTGGCTCTGCCGTGCCTGCGGGTGGGCGACGCCACGGCCCCAGGCGGCGGCGAAGCGGACGATGTCGCGGAAGAAGTACACCAGGACCGCGGCGATCGCACCGACCTGGATCACGGCGGTGAAGCCGACCACGGCGTGGTCCTCCACCGGGATGTCCAGGAGGCCCTCGGTGATCTTGAGGTGCCCGGTGGAGGAGACCGGCAGGAACTCGGTGAGGCCCTCCACGATCCCGAGGATGACGGCCTGGCCGATATCGATCACGCTCAACGCTGGTGTCCTTCGTCGTCGGGTGGGGTGGGAAACGCGGTGTCAGCCCTGGCCCTTGTGCGGCGCGGGTGCGACATAGTGTGTCTCGGCCCAGGCGGCGCGCGCACCGGAGTCGCCGATACGCACCACCTGGACACCGGAGGTGACCGCGAAGCCGACGGTGAGCAGGGCGAGGCCGAGCACGATGGCGCGCGGGCCCCGCGTGGGCTCGGCCTGCTCCAGTGCGGCTTTCGCCGCGTTCCGGCCGCGGCGGTGATCGACGGTGACGAGCGCGGCGAGCAGGATCAGCAGCGCGAGGACGAAGACGAGCAGTTCGTCGCCGAGTTGGGCGTGGGTGCGGATCAGGTCGGTCGGGACCAGCCGGTCGCGCAGGTCCTCGCCGCTGCCGGTGGCGATCGGGACGCAGGCGGCGGCCAGCGCGGTGAGCCCGACGGTGAGCCAGCCGTACCGGCGGCGCGCGGCGGGCCAGACCGCGACGATCGTGGCGCCCACGACGGCGAGGGGGACCAGCACCACCACCGCGTGCACGATCAGGACGTGCACCGGCAGGCCGGTGAGGAATACGGGCATGGCAGGACTCCGCTTCTGTGGTCTGCTGTCCCGGGTGAGTCTGGCGGGGGATCTTGGGAGTTTTCTGGGAACTCACGGGGTGGCGCGGGGGAGCGAGACGCTGAGCACCGCCCCGTCCCGCTCGGTGCGAGCGGACACCGTGCCACCGTGGCGGGCGGCGATTTCGGCGACGAGGGCGAGCCCGAGCCCGTACCGGCGGTGGCCGTGGCCCCGGCGTCCGTCCGAACCGGACGCGAACCGTTCGAACAGGGTGGGCAGCATCGCGGGGTCGATGCCGGGCCCGTCGTCGGCCACGTCCAGGCGCACCTGCTTGCCCACCCCGGCGATCGTGACCAGGACCGCGCCGTTCGCGTGCCGGACCGCGTTGTCCACCAAGGCGTTCACCGCGCGGCGCAAGGCCGTCTCGGAGCCGTCGACGACGAGCGGACCGGTCCCCGAAGCGACGACGTCGACCGTGACATCCCGCTGGCGCGCGAGTGGCCGGGCCGCCGCGATCTCCTGGTCCACCAGCAACGGCAGCTCGACGGGCCGGTGGGCGTCGCCGGTGCGGGGATCGGCGGCCAGCAGGAGGTCTTCGAGGATCGCGGCGAGCTGGTCGGCGTCCGCGACGAGTCCGTCCACTTCGGACTGCAGGGTGGCGGGGTCGGCGTTGCGGCGCAGGCCGCGACGCACGAGCTGCGCGCGGGTGCTCAGCAGCGTCAGCGGTGTGCGCAGCTCGTGCCCGGCGTCGGCGACGAAGCGGTGCTGCAGCGCGAGGGCGCGGGCGAGCGGGATGACCGCGCGACGGCCCAGCCAGGCACCGGCGAGCGCGGCGACGAGCAACCCGGCCGCCCCGCACAGCAACAGCGCGGTGATGAGCCTGCCGCGTTCGCGGTGCGCGTCGCTGAGGCTGAGCACGCCCTGCACCAGGATCGCGGACCCGCGCTGGGTCAGTACCTGGTACTCCACCGGCCCCACCTTGACGTGGTGGTTGCGGGTCACGCCGTCTTGGGCGGTGTCACGCAGGTCGGCTTCCAGCGGGAAGCCCGCGGGCGCCCCCGGGCTGACCCGCCTGCCGCTCGCGTCCTGGAGCACCAGCCACACCCCGGCGGGCGGGTCGGTCACGTCGTCGGCCCGGGTGACGGTGTCGCTGAGCAGCTCGTCCTGCTGGCGGTGCTGGTCCCGCAGCACGACCAGCACCGCGATGCCGACGAGGACGAGCACGGTCACCGCGACCGCGGCCGCGGTCTGCAGACCTACCCGCAACGACGCGCTCCGCAGCATCGCCGCGTCGGCCGAGCGTCGCTTCGGCGTCTTCACGCCGGAGTGCCGAGCTGGTAGCCGCGGCCGCGCACGGTGTCGATGACGTGTTTGCCGAGTTTGCGGCGCAGGTAGTGGACGTAGGTGTCGACGACGGCGTTGCTGTCGGCGTCGTCGAAGACCAGCCTGAGCAGGCTCGTGCGCGGGAACACCTGCGACGGCCGGGCGGCCAGCAGCGCCAGCAGGGCGCATTCCCGTTCGGACAGTCGCACCGGCGGGTACGCGCCCGTCTGGACGAGCCGGGTGTCGAGGTCGAGCCTCCCGCCGGGCAGGGGCAGTGTGCGGGCGGTGTCGAGGTGCCGCCGTCGCAGTGAGCGCAGCCGGGCCAGGAGTTCGTCGATGTCGAACGGCTTGGCCAGGTAGTCTTCGGCGCCCGCGTCGAGCCCGGCGACCCGATCGGCCGGATTGCCCAGCGCGGAGAGCACCAGCGTCGGGGTCGTGACGCCCTTGAGCCGCAGCCGTGTCAGCAGGTCCAGCCCGTCGAGCACGGGCAGGCCCCGGTCGAGCACGAGCACGTCGTAGGCACGGGTGAGTCCGAGGTGCAGCCCGCGCTGGCCGTCTCCGGCGATCTCGACGTCGTAGCCCTCCTCGGCCAGCAGCTTCGCGAGCAGGTCCGCGAGCCGCGACTCGTCCTCGATCAGCAACACCCTGGGCGAGGTCGCGTTCACCGGCAGCATGGGGGTCATTGTGGTCGTCATCGTGGTCGTCATTGTGGTCGTCATTGTGGTCTCGCCGCTCAGCGGACGCTGGTCGAGGTTGCCGGGCATCCCGCCAGCCTGGCCGTCTTTTCTGGGCGTTTCCTGGGAGCGGCGACACGGCGGAGCGCCGATGCTCGACCCGGACGTGCCGCCGGACCTCGGCTGACCTTGTTACGCCGTCAGGGAAAAGACAGGGCCCCTGGCCGCGGTGACGCGACCAGGGGCCCTGTCAGGGGTCGAACGGTCAGCCGTCGGACGCCGCCGACGGGAGGTAGGCGCCCGGCACCTGATCCGGGGTGTGGACCTGGTCCTCACCCGGGTAGGGCTGCGTCCACCCATGCGCCTCGTACCACGTGAAGTGGTTCATCTGCGCGGGGTTGGCGTAGTCGGCCGTGGCGTTCGGGCCGGTCAGCCGCTGCTGGGACTTCCACTGCTGCCACTGGGCGACCACCGGCACCTTGTCCGCCGGGACCGTGGTCGACGGTGCGTTCGAGGCGAACTGCGGCGCGACGGTGTCGGCGCCACAGGACGGCGGCGTCGGCAGGCCCGCGGTCAGGGATGTGCGGTTCGGCACGGCGGTGAACGGGGTGTAGTCGGGCTTCTTGGTGAACGCGGTGCTCATCGGGGTCGCCGCGCTGTCCTTCTGGTTCATCGGCTGGATTCCGAGGATCTGCTCGATGGTGCGGATCATCGTGATCTGCGAGTAGTAGTGGTTGTCGACGGCGCCGTGCTGGGCCCAGGGACTGATGATCTGGATCGGCGCGCGGTGGCCGTCGACGTGGTCGAGGCCCGCCTGGGAGTCGTCCTCGACGACGAAGATCGCGGAGTCCTTCCAGTACTGGCTGTGCGAGATGGTGTCGACCATCTTGCCGACCGCGAGGTCGTTGTCGGCCACCTGGGCGGCCGCGCTCGGCGGGCCGCCGGTGTGGTCGCTGGACAGCCAGAACATGTTCAGGCCGGCCGGGCCGTTCTTTTCGAAGTTCTGCTTCCAGATCTCGTACCGGTAGAGGTCCGGGACCGCGGTGTCGAACTTCGGGAAGGCGGGCACCGAAATGTCGTTGAGCGACGGGATCGGCGAGGACGAGACCAGGGGGTATGCGGTGTGCTGCCCGGTCGCGGCCATGTTCTTGCTGTCGCAGTAAAGGTTCTGCCAGGTCGCGCCCGACGGCTTGGTCAGGAACTGGTGGAACTCGCCGAAGTCCCGCACCGTGTTCCCCGCGGCCGCGGCGCCGGTCCAAAGGAACCCGGAGCGCTGGTGGCCGAGGGCGTCGTCCTCGGTGTCGTAGCTGCGCAGGTACTCACCGGCCGAGGACTCGGTGTACTCCGGGTCGTCGGCCTGCATCAGCCAGTTGTGCCCCTCGGCGGAGTTCGTGCCGATGTCGTAGGTGTTGTCGTAGAGCCCGAACTGCCGGGTCATCGCGTGCTGGTTCGGGGTCACGTTCTCCCCGAACTGCGCCAGCGCCGGGGCGCCGTCGCCCTGCGGGAGGTCACCGAAGAGCTGGTCGTAGGTCCGGTTCTCCTTGACGATCATGAAGACGTGCTTGATCGTCGAGGGATCGCCGAGCCGCTGCGGGACCGGTACCGGCCGCCGGTTGCGCTCGCCGTTGGCCGCCTGGACCGAGCCGGGGGTCCAGCCGTTCTGCCGGAAGACCTTGGCGGTGTAGCCGCGGATGGCGTGGTCGTCGGGCAGCCGGAACTTCTGCAGGCTCGACGTCGTGTCGTGGGTGCCGTGCCCGGCCGCGGTCGTGGGGCGGCGGGCGTCGATACCGCGGGTGTTGGAGATCAGCACGTCGTTCCCGGCCGTGGTGACCGCTGTCGGGAAGTAGTCCGTCGGCAGCAGGCCGACGTAGCTGGCCGGCTCCTTCGGGGAGGTGTAGCGGTAGACGGCGAGCGCGTTGGCGCGGCCGAGCGTCACCAGCAGGTGACCGTCGTCGGTGAGGGTGATCCCGTCGGGCTCGTACCCGACGGTGGCCTCCGGCCACGGCTGGGTGGCGATGGTCTGGACGACCTTGTTCCTGGCGGTGTCGATGACGGAGACGTCGTTGCTGGCGGTGTTGGCGACGAACAGCGTCCCGTGCTTGGCGTACAGGGCGGTCGGGTGCAGGCCGACGTCGATGCTCTCGACCGCGGCCGCCGGGTTCGCCACGTCGATGACGCTGACCGTGCCGGTGGTGGTGGCGCCGGTGACGGGGTCGGCGGGCACCTGCGTGTTGTAGGAGTTCAGCGTGGTGTCACCCGGGGTGGCCGGGCGGCCGCCCTCATTGCTGACGTAGATCTTGCCGCCGATCCGGACCAGGTCACGCGGGGCGTTGCCCACGGTCCAGCTCTGCTGGACGGCTCCGGTCGCCGCGGTGATGGCGACGACGCGGTTCTGCCCGTTGACAGCGGAATACACGGTCGAGCCGTCGGGCGAGAACACCGCCTGGGCCACCAGCGCGTGCTTGGGCCCGTCCGCCGGGATCGTGACGAACGTCGGGTTGGCGACGGTGCCGTCGGGGTTCACCGTGAACCGGCGGTAGCCGTCGGTCTGGGCCATCCACAGCGTCTTGCCGTCGGGGGAGTACGACGGCCCCTCCTGGCCCACGTCGTTACTGGGGATGCGCAGGTTCGCCGTCGCGGAGTTTCCGACGAGCTGCTGCACCTGCCAGCTCTTGAGGTCGACGATGGTGAGCGCGATCCCGCCGTCGGCGGTCAGCGCCGCGAGGTGGCCGCCGTCCGGGCTGACCGTCGACGCCATGATCTTGCCGTTGTTCACGACGAGGCGATCACCGATCGGGGCGAGGTACTGGTCGCTGGAGATGACCTGGCCCTGGTCGGTGAGCTGGCCGACCTGGTCGGTGCCGAACTGGCGCGTCGAGGCGGAACCGGCGCCGGCGCCGGACGCGATGAGGACGAGCGTGGTGACGCCCGCCGTCGCGAGTCGAGTCCGGTGACCGCCGCGCTGGCCGGAACGGTCCTTCCCGGTACGCCGTCTGCGGCGTGTTACCTGCATGGTCTATCCCTTCGGGTGGGTGGGGAGCAGCTCGACGTTCCCGTCGAACTGCCAGAGGGGGTTGGGTTCGTCCCCGGTCGGGGTCCGCACCTGGAAGTAGCCGTTCACTTCCTTCGGTCCGTCGCCGTCGGCGACGAACCGACCGTCAGCGGTGACGTCGAGCTGATAGATGGCCGAACCGGTGGCCTCGATGCCTGGAAGGCGCCAGTAGACGACACAGCGCCAGTCGTTGCCCGGTCCCTCGGCGGCGTTCAGGCCGCCACCCTTGGTGCACTCCGCCGTGACGCCCAGCTGCGCCTCGGTGACGTCGGGGCGGTGGAGCTGCCCGGTCTGCAGGCGGTAGAGGTGGGCGAACGCCGTGGCGACCGAGCGTTGCACCTTGTCCTGGTCGATCCCGGACCCCAGCGCCGGGGTCGCCGCGGCGAGGATCGCGACCGTGAGCCCGGCGAGCCCGAGCAGCGGCAGGGCTCCGGCGGTGATCGCGCGGCGCCCGGAGCCGTCGTAGGTGGAGCTGGTGAAGTCGCGCCGCAGGAACAGCCGGTAGGCCAGCGTGGTCGCGGTGACGGCCCAGACCAGGCTGACTCCGATGCCGATCAGCAGCGGGCCGAGCTGCGCAGGGCTGGTGAACAGGCCGTTCCACGCGATGAAGGCGTAGCTGGGCAGGGCGAGGCGGACGGCGACGGGCAGCGGCAGCATCTGGGCCAGCTGCATCGTGAGGGCGATGACGGCGGGCAGCAGCAGGCCCATCGGCGACCGTCCCAACGCGACGGACCCGAGCAGCCCGATCGCGGCGAGGGCCAGTGTCGGGGCGAGCACGCAGGTCCACGCGAGCAGGACCTGCCCGGCGGCGTCCGCCGGGGCCAGCAGGTGACCGTCGAGACCGACCAGCGGCCGGTCGCCCACCGCGAGTACCCCGCCGGCCGCGCTGGAAACGGCCAGCCCGACCACGAGCGCCAGGATGACGGTCAGGCTGGCCAGCGCCTTCGCCACGAAGATCCGGCGGTACGACCGAACCGCCACCAGCAGATGCCGCCAGGTGCCGAGCCGGTCCTCGGACGCGAACACGTCACCGGCGACCACCGAGGTCAGCAACGGGAGCGCGTAGGTGCCCGCGAAACCGAGCATCACCAGCGGCCCGGCCCACCCCGTGACGTTCATCCAGCGGCCGAAGAGGGTGTCGACGGGGAGCGAACTCTGCTGGCTCACCACCGCGACGAAGAGCGCCGGAGCGAGCCAGCAGGCGAGGAGCAGCAGGCGGATCCGCCATTGGGCGAGCAGCTTGACCAGTTCGAAGCGGTAGGCACGTGCCACCGGGACGGGCCCGGTTGTCTCGGTGACAGTCGCGGTCATCGGCCGGTCTCCCGCTGCTCGGTAAGGGCGAGGAAAGCGGCCTCGAGCGGCGACACCACGGGGGCGAGCTCGCGCACCGCGACGTCCGCGCGCACGAGCCGCGCCACCAGTTCGTCGAGGGCGGGCACCGGTGCCCGCACCACCACCACCTCGGCGTCCCGCCAGGGCCCCGCATCAGTGCTCTCGACAACACCGACACTGGGCGTTTCGAGGGCCAGTCGGCGGGCGGCCCCCGGGTCGGAGGTGCGCAGCCGGTAGTCGAGCTCACGGTTCTCGGCCGACAGCTTGCCCAGCGGGCCGGAGAAGACGACGCGCCCGGCCGCGAGGATGGTGACCTCTGAGCAGAGCGCCTCGAGATCGTCCATCCGGTGGCTGGACAGCACCACGGTGGCGCCGTCCGCGGCGAGCCGGTTGAGGACACCGTGCACCTGCTTCTTGCCCGCCGGGTCGAGGCCGTTGGACGGCTCGTCGAGCACCAGGAGCCGGGGCTTGGTGAGCAGGGCCGCGGCGAGCCCGAGCCGTTGCCGCATACCGAGGGAGAAGCCCCGGACCCGGTCGTCGGCGACCTCGGTGAGCCCGACCTGGTCGAGCACCTCGCCGATCCCCGCCGTCTGCGCGCCGGGGCCGCGTAGCGCGGCCAGCGCGGCGAGGTTCTGCCTGGCGGTGAGAGAGGGGTAGAGGCCGGGGCCGTCCACGAAGCCCGTGACCCCGCCGGGAGCGGCCAGCGCCCGCCCGACCGGCGTGCCCAGGATCTCGAGGCTGCCTTCGTCGGCGGCGGCCAGACCCAGCAGCAGGCCGAGCAACGTCGTCTTCCCCGCGCCGTTCGGCCCCACCAGCCCGTGGATCTGTCCCGGCGCCACCGCCAGGTCCACGCAGTCGAGCGCGATCACGTCGCCGAAATACTTCGTGATCCCGCGAGCCCGCACTGCCAACGGTTCGTCCATGGGTGTCGGTACCTTCGTTCTGTCGCCTGTGCCGGAAACTTAGGGACTGCAAGTGACACCGGGTTGCCGAGTCAGGTGAACGTTCGTGGAACGGGGACCAGCCGATGTCCACCTCGCCGGTGAAATGTCCGGATTAATCGGTTCTTGCGCCGGGTTAACCGTCCACTCACGTTTCTGGTCGCTTCGGGAGCCGACGCCGACCAGTTCCCCGGTGGCGCCCGGGTCTCGGCGGAAGTCTCCGCCGGGTGGTGTGTGCGTGCCTGAGAACGCGTCTGAGAACTGTCGCAGCGGCCGCCGCTCGAAGCCTCGAGCACCTGTCCTTCGAAGCCGCCTACCCTCCACAAAGGACGAAAAGTCTGCCCATTCGCCCGTTTCATACCGCCATGACCGTTTCATGCGTGCCCCTGAAGACATCCATGACGGCGTTAGACGCCGTGAAGGCTCCCATCAGGGCACACGGTCTTCTGAGGCGTTCCTATCTCCGCCGCCGAACCGGCCTTCGTCCCCCGCGTGCTGAACTCTCGCATGGCGAAACGCCTTTCAGATAGAAAAACTACCTTGTTCGGGAATCGCGTGTGCCTTTGTTAAGCTCCAGCCATGAATCCGAAGACCCTTCGATTTGCGCTGTGCCTATTGTTGACGGGTGCTCTCGCAGGCTGCAATTCAGGCGTGAGTGGCACCCCCAACGCCGCGCCTGCCGAGACCGGTTCGGGCGTACCGAGTGCCTCCGTCTCGCCGCTGTCGTCCTCGGCCGCCGCGGAGTCAGGCACCGTCGGGAATCCGAAGATCACCGTGAAGAAGAAGGTCGACGGTGTCGACCTTTGCGGCCTGCTCAGCACCGCGGACATCCAGGAGATCACCGGCCAGCCTGCCAGGTCAAGCCGGTTCAACGAGACCCGCTGCAACTACACCTTCGGCACCGGCGGAACCGGACCGGCGGCGGTGTCCGTCCCCGTCGAGCAGAACACGGTCATCGTTCTCGGCACGTCGAAGAACAGGCCTTTCGAACTGGAAGGCAATACGGGAATTGTCCAGGAAGCAAGTCCTGCCGAGTGCAAGGTCGTGGTGTTCACCGCGCCCTGGAACCGGGACAGCGAACCTTACGGTCAAGGGCTGACCCTCACCCTGACCGGTTTCGCTCCGCCTACGGTGAACCGCTGTGACCTGGGTATGAAGATGATCAAGCTGATGTTCGACCGAGTCCCCGCCGGAGGGTGACGGCCCACCGGAATTCGGCACGCGTTCCGCCCGCGACCATCGCTCGCCGCGAGTTCGCAAGGGCTCCAGATCGTGGTGGCCGTCCGATCGCTTGTCGGAGCTCACCTTCTGGTCCGACGCTGTTCGGACGCAGTGCCGGAGCCCCACACGTTGGTGATCGACGTGGCCTGCGCGGCGTTGCCCGCGTACGGCAGCCCGTACATGTCCTCGACGGTGCGCAGCACGCTGTAGTGGTCGATCGTCCGGTCGTAGGACCCCGGTGTCACCGGCTGTCCGTTGAAGAGGGTGGTGATCTGGTTGGTGCCGTTGGAGTCGTCCTCGTCGAACGTGGTGATCAGAACACTGTTGTGCTCGTTGGCCCACTGCACGTAGCCGTCGAGGTTGTTCTTCAGCCAGGAGTCTCCTGTGGACACCGAGCAGTCGTGCATGTCGTTGCACAGGTTGGGAATCACCCAGAACACGGTGGGCAGCGTGCTGTAGTCGCTCGGGAAGTTGCTGAAGGGCTGGTTGTCCTCGGCGGGCACGTTGGTGAAGTTGACCCAGGGATTGTGTTTGCGGGCGTAGCCGCCAGAGCCGCACGAGGTGGGATCGTCCGACGGCAGGTCCTCGGAGTAGCCGGTGAAGGACAGGTTGGCTGCGATCAGCTGCTGGCCGAGGTTGTCGGTGTCGAAGGTGTTCGGGCACGCGTCACTGGTGACGCCCTGGGTGTCACCGGAGTACAGCGCGAGGTAGTTGGGCTGGCTCGGATGGGTGATCGCGTAGGACTCGGTGAAGTTCGCGCCGGTGTCGGCGAGCGAGTTGATGTAGGGGGCGTCCGGGTTGCCGATGATCTGCGCGCGCTGCTCGTTCTCGAGCACCACGACCAGGACGTGGTCGGGCCTCGGTATGCCGGTCGAGGCGTGGGCGAGGGGGGCGAAGGCGACCGGGCCGCTCGCGGCGATCGTGAGACCGGCGGCGAGCAGACTGAAACCACGATGAGCGCGTGACATGGTGACACTCTCCTTGCAGAGGCAGGACTTTTCAGCCGGACCAGCCACGGGTGAGCGGGAACGTGGCCCTATCACGGGACAGAGCTCCCAGCGGCGCGGGTTCGGGTGAGTCGACTGTAGATGCGCGATAGAGAGCGAAACAGGGCCGAAAGTTGCACTTACATACAACCGGCACAACCGGTCAAACGTTCCCTCGATCGCGCCGCGGCCGCTCATCGTCTGCGAGTCGGCGACGCGTGCATGGCCGCCGTCACGCTCGTTGAGATTTAGCCATTCTCTAACCAATAATTGGCTCTACGCTTGCCTGTGAGTCCACAATGGACCGCCAGGGATACTCCGTCGGCATGAAACTCGCCACCTCCGGACAATAGGTACGCCTCACCTCTATGAGGTGAGGCTTTCCTGAGTTACGGTCGCCGCGCAGCGTTACGCGAGACTCCAGGAGCCAGCCCATGTCGCCCACTCAAATCGCCGTCCTCGGCGCCGTCTCGGGGTTCACCATCTACCTCGGGCTCCCGCTCGGCAGGCTGCGCGCCGAGATGCCACGGCTGAAAACGTTCCTCAACGGCACGGCCACGGGCATCCTGGTCTTCCTGCTCTGGGACGTGCTCGCCCATGCCTGGGCACCGATCGACGCCGGGTTGAGCAAGGGCGAACTCGGCGGAGTGTTCGGCAATGGCGCCGTTCTCCTGGTCACGGTCGGGGCGGGTCTGCTCGGCCTGGCCTACTTCGACCAAGCGACCGCTCGCCGCCGGGCGGACGCCCAGCGCGCATACGGGCCGGGCGCCGCGTCGGTCGGTGAGCTGAGCGCGACGACGACGCGGAACTCGGCCTCCCGCCTGGCCATGACGATCGCGATCGGGATCGGCCTGCACAATTTCGCCGAAGGACTGGTGATCGGCAACTCGGCCGCCGCCGGCGAACTCAGTCTCGCCGTCCTGCTGGTCATCGGATTCGGGCTGCACAACGCCACCGAGGGCTTCGGCATCGTGGCGCCCCTGACCGGAACCCGCCCGTCCTGGGGCTACCTCGCCCTGCTCGGCCTGATCGGCGGTGGCCCCACGTTCGTGGGCACGCTCGCCGGACAGGCCTTCGTCAGCGAGACCGTCTTGATCGCGTTCCTCGGTCTCGCCGCCGGGTCGATCCTCTACGTCGTCATCGAACTGCTCGCCGTCGCCCGCAAAGCGAACCTCAAGACCGTCACGACGTGGGGCGTGTTCCTCGGACTCGTCCTCGGCTTCGCCACCGACGCAGTCATCACCGCCGCCGGAGCCTGACCAAGCCCGCGTCCGCACAAACGTCTCATGTGGACACCCACGAGCTCGGCCAGAGGACGCTCGACCCGTCCGCCAAAGATGGCTGACGCCGGTGTGTTGACACGTATTTATTGACATGTGACTTGCCGCGACTGGCCGCGGTCAAGAAGCACGGTCGAGCTCGATTAACGCTCCGTTCCGTCAATGCCACGAAATGCCCCGGACTCTCGCTCTTCGAGCACTCCCACGAGGGCCGAGGCGATGAGGGCGACAGCCCGATCACCGTCGTGGGCCAGTTGCCGCAGGACGCCCTGCGCGGTGGTCCCCGGCATCTCGACGAGTGCTTGGGTCAGGCGGATCCGCATCGCGGAGTCCGCGGTGTCCGCGGCGAGTTCGTCGACCAGTGCACTCATGATCCGGTCCGCGCACCCGGGGTCCCTTGACAGCGTTCCCAGAACCTCGGCCGCTTCGACGTCGTTTGTGCCCACGACGACCATGTCGAGGAGTGTCGGCACGGCTGCGGTCTCGCCACGTTTGCCCAGGGTTAAAGCAGCATGCCTGCGCACTGTCGTGTCCGAGTCCCCGAGTGCGTCCGTGAGCACCGCGGTCGCCTCGTCACCGGACATTTCGGCGATCGCCAAAACCGCGCGCCGCCGGATGTCGACGTTCTCCGAATACACCCCCGACGCCACGCTCGCCACACCGTCACCGCCCGCCCGCGCGAGGGCCCACCGCAGGGCGCCGGCGACGTTCGGATCGGATTCGGCGAAAACCGCCTTGGCCAGCAGCTCGACGGGAACCGGCACGTCCTCGGCCTGCACCAGGACGGCTTGCTGCCGGCGCGCGGCACTGGGCGAGTTGAGCTCGTGCAGGAGCTCAACGACGCGCAGGACGTCCTGCCAGCCGAAAGGCGCCGAGGCATCGATCGTACGGAGTCGCTCGAGTAGCTCGTGCTCCCGCTTCAGTCGGTCCTCGGTCCGCCGGATGAGGTCGCCGACCATTGTGGACGGTGCGAAGGCGGGCTCTTCCAGAGCGCGTCCGATCTGTCGCAGCGACAAGCCCAGGGACCGCAGACCTTCCACGTGAAAGATCCGGCGAATGTCCTCGGCCGAATACTCGCGGTAGCCACCCACTGTGCGGCCTGTCGGTCGCACCAGCCCGAGGGAGTCGTAGTGCCTGAGCATCCGGGTACTCACCCCCGAGCGGTGTGCCACCTCGCCGATCAGCACGCTGCTCCCTGGACTCGTTCCGGCCCGAGCGCGACGCTCCGTTTCGCCTCGCCGATCGATGGGTCGAAACCTGCGTCCGGGTCGCCTAGGAGACGCTGCGTGGCGCGGGCATGCGCACGCACCGTCGGGTCGTTACTCGCCAGTGCTGTCCGCAGGGCCGGCTCGATCGCGTCTCCGAGCGCGACAAGCGCTCGGCTGAGACTCAGGTGCACGTTCCGGTCACCGCGACCGAGCTGGGTCACCAGGTTCGCGGCCAGCTCATTCACTTCGCCCTCTGGCACGAGGACGACGGCGGCACGCCACGCGCTTCGCGCGACCTCGTCGTCGGCGTCGTGCAGCAACGACCGCGTGATCGCGGGCCACACACTCGGGTCCTGCACCTTGGACAGTGTGTGCAACGCCTGGCTTCGACCCTGGGCGCACGTCGAGTCGAGCTCCGCACGGAGCCGGGGAACGGTGATCTCCGGCGAGTGACGGGTCAGCGCCCAGGTGAGCATGTCTCGCACGTAGAAGTCCGGCTCGATCGCGCACCGTGCCATGAGCGGCTCGACGAAGCCGGGGTCGGGGTCGGTGCCGACCGCCAGCGCGGCTTGGAGCCGCGTCGACGAGCTTTCGGCACCCAAAGCTTCGAGCAGGCCTGTGTCCTGCGAGGTCCTTTGTGTCGAGTTCATCGGGACCACCTCCTGCCTTGAGCGAACACCTTGTCACAGTGTCAAGGTCAAGCCGGTGCGGCGACCCGGCGGAAAACCCCCGTGTCGCCGTCGCTGGTCGGAGACCTACATGTCGCGTGGACGGCTGGCGGACGACACCGGCGCCGCCCGTCTGCTGGCGTGGAGGCGCGACTATGTGGCGGCGACCATCGAACGTCGGCCGCGGACACCGGGGGACGACCTGATCGATGCGCTGATCCGTGCTGAAGCGGACGGTCGGGCGCTCACCCAGGACGAACTGGTCGCGTTTTGCTACCTGCTGTTGCTCGCAATTCCGCCCGGGGCGCCGACAACCGCACCTCGGGTTCGGCCACGGCGTGCACTGCTGCCTCGGCGCTCCCATGGGTCGGCTGGTCAACGGCATTGCGTTCGCGACACCTCTGGCGTGCTCGCGGACGGCGTAACCGATGAGGGCACGAACAAGCTGGCCGCCGCCGACGTGTTCGTCCGCGGCGGCCATGGAATCGGGCTCGCTCTGAACGTAAGGCCTCGACTTGTTCGAGCCTGCGGCGCGTCTTGCTGCGCGCTGCCGTCACGACCCGGGCGGGTGAGAGTGGTCGAGAGGGTCTGTCTCACTCGCACGACTCGCGTCTCCGAGCCGCATCGCTGCCCAGTTGCGGATCGCGGCGATGAACTCCTCGGGTGCGTCGGACTCCACGTAGGTGCCGGCGCCCTCGACGATCACGGTCTTGTGGTCGGGGAAGGTCGCTTCCAGGCGTTCGCGCTCCTGGGGACGGAAGGCGATGTCCGCGTCACCCCACACGATCAGTGTCGGCAGGTGGGCAATGGCCGCGAGGCCGGCCTCGATCTCGGCGAAGAAGGCACGGCTGGCGAGGACCCGGCGGGGGAATACAGCGGAGGCCTGGCGCCGCTCGGAGCTGTCCAGAGCCCGGCGGTAGTGGGTCATCTCGGTTGCCGTCGGCTTCCGACGCCGGTGGCCCAAGGGGACGAACACGTTGACGACGAAGTTCAGCCGCCGGGCCAGGAAGCGGCCCGGGGGGCCGCCAAAGATACGAGAGAAGTACTCGAAGTGGAAAACGCCATTGACCGGCCAGGCCCAGGTGTTGGCGAGCACCAGCCGATCGAAGACGCCTGGCCGACGCTGCACGGCGGCCAGGCCGATCATGCCGCCCCAGTCCTGCCCGACCAGCGTGACGCCCTTGAGGCCGAGAGCGTCGACAAACCCGGTGACCACGTCTGCGTGCTCCTCGGGCAGGTAGCGGTAGCCGGGCTTCGGTGTCGACAGCCCGAATCCCGGGTAGTCGAGGGCGACGCACCGGAAGTCGTCGCGCAGCGCGCGGATCACGTCGCGCCAGAGGAACGACCAGGTCGGGTTGCCGTGCAGGAGCAGCAGTGTGGGACCTGACCCTTCGTCGACGTAATGCACGGTGTGCCCGTCGATGTCAACGAAGCGGCTTTCGAACGGGAACAGGTCGTCGTCGACCCAGGCGGGCCGCGCGCTCTCGGTGGAATCGGCCATGGCGGGCCCCCTCGGCTCGGTCTTCCGGTAGACTTGAGCTTGTCACGCACACTTGAGAAGGTCAAGTAGAAGGATATGATGCGTAGTTACGGTCAGTACTGCGGACTCGCCCGATCCCTTGAGGTCGTCGGCGACCGGTGGAATCTGCTCATCGTCCGCCAGCTCCTGGTCGCTCCCGCCCGTTACCGTGACCTGATCGATGGCCTCCCCGGCATCGCGACCAACCTGCTCGCCGACCGGCTCCGCGACCTTGAGGCCTCAGGCGTGGTCGAGCGGCGGCTGGCCGGCTCGGGCAGCGTGGTCGAATACGTCCTCACGCCGTGGGGTGCCGAGCTGCGCCAGCCGATCGAGAGCCTGATCCGCTGGTCCACCCCGTTGATGGTCCGCGGCCCCGACGGCGACTCCTTCCGCCCGGAATGGCTCGCCCTCGCCGTCCCCGCCCTGCTCGATGCCAGGGTCAAGATCCGCGCCTCGGCGACGGTCGGCCTCGAGATCGGCGGCCAGCTCTTCGAGCTCCGCGCGACGCGCTCCGGCTTCGAGGTCGGCCCGCATGACGGCCGCGGCCTCGACGCCACTGTCCGCGCCGACCCTGCCTACATCCTCGGCCTTGCCGCAGGCGCCCTCACTCTCGGCGACGCCCGAGCCCTCGGCCTGGTCGAGATCGACGGTGACGAGTCCGTCGTCCGCACCGTCTTCGCCGCCTGATGCGTTTCGGGACCCCTCCCGCGCAGATGACCTAAGTTGGGCGAATGGGGCTGTTCGGCAGAAAATACGAGATCGGGATCCTCTTCGACATCGACGCCTTGGGCTCCCCGTCCTACGGCCGCGAGGCTCACCGGACTATTTTCGCGAGCCTGGATCCGCACCGGATAACACGAGGTGTCCTCCACGACGGCGACACCAACGCGACACTCACCGGGCTCGAGCGCACCTACTGCATTGCGTTCCAGGTGAGCCAGCGGCGGCAGATCGACTACATCCACGGCGCGTTGGCCAAGCGCACAGATCAGGGCCTGCGACCTCCGCATTGCCGGTTTATCCAAGGCAATATCATCAAGCGGGAGCCACTGGTGGCCGCCGGTGCCGTGAACCCGGCTGGTGTGTTTGCCTTGTGGGAAAACGACTTGGTCCAGCCGTGATGGGCCGAGGGAACGGCGTGCCGGATAGGATTTATCCGGCGATCCTGAAACCGATCAGGCCTGCCACTCACCGGTCCCACACCCCCTGCAATTCGCGTGCCGAGACTGGATGCCACTTGAACACCTCGTAGTAGACGGCCTGCATGTGCCCCAGTTCTCGCTGTGCACCGAGGAGATGTGGCCCAGGACGTCGTCGTCGATGCGCCGCGCATCGAGTGGACGGCCGAACGTGGCGCGGGCGGGACGGGTGAGCGAGACTGCTTCGATGGTTTCCGAATACGCCCAGAGCGACCAATTCCGCGGTGCTCGTATCCACCTGTGCGACCTCGCTGGCCTCGAGATCCGCGATTGCGAGGTGAACGGTCTGAAGATCGTCGACTGCTACGGCAGCGACGTCTACCTCGGTGGCGACTTCGAGCGCCTCGTCGTCAACGACGTCGACGTGACCGCTTACGTCGAGGCCGAGCTCGACCGCCGGCACCCGGCGCGGGCGTTGGCGCGGAATGCGGCTTCTCCCGGGGACTACCGGGCTGCTTGGGACGCCATCGAGACCTTGTGGGGCGCGACGCTCGACCGGGCGAGGCTGTTGCCCGCGGCCACACTGCACGAGCAGGTCGACGGCGAGTGGTCGTTGGTCGAGACACAACGGCATCTGCTGTTCGCCTGCGATGCCTGGCTCGGCAACGCCGTGCTCGAGGAGGAAGCGCCTTACCACCCGTTGGGCTTCCCCGCCGGGGGGATGTCGCCCGACGCGGCGGCGAAGCTCGGCCTCACCCTCGACGCCACCCCGACGCTCGACGAGGTGCTCGCGCCGCGGCTCGCCCGCATGGCCGCGATGCGGCGTGTCGTCGACGGGCTCACCACGGCCGAGCTCGACCGGGTGTGCGGTCGTAAGCCGGCAGAGCCGTATCCCGACCAGGAGTACGTCGTGCGCCGCTGCGTCAAGGTAGTGCTGAAGGAAGAAGCCGAGCACCACCGTTACGCGGTGCGCGACCTCGCGGTGCTTGAGGCAGGTATGCCTGGACCGCAGTAGTCACCGAGCGGTTTCCCGGCCACGTGGCGACGCGGGAGCAGCCGCCTTGCGTCCGTGCTGGGCGGCGGATTCGAGGCCGTCATATCGTGGCCGTTTCCTCCCCCCAGTCGCCAATCGCAACGGGCTGCAACGGCGGCCGCCGACCCAAACTCACCCCCGGACCAGGTCGCCGTTGCCCAGCGGCTCTACGACGAGGGCGAGCACACTGTTGCGAAGATCGCTGACATCCTCGGCGTCTTGCCTCGGGAGATGACCAGCCGGGCGGCGATCTGCCGGAACAGGACGATGATCGCTTCCCGGGATGCGTCCTCGGCGTCCTGCGGCGTTGAGCACAGGCTCCGCGCGAAAGCGTTGCACGTGTGGGTACGAGCCGACTACGAGCGCCGTGATCGCCCCCCGGTTCCCGTGGAAACCTCAGTCAACGACATCAGCCGTGCACCTGCGCGGCGCGGCCGCGACTCTGATGGTCGCTTGCTCTTTCAGAGGGCAATCGGGCCTGCATTTTCGGTGAGTGTGACAGGGCCTTTGCGCAGGAGGGCACCGCATGCGAGGGCACCGATCGTGAAGATCAGTGCTGAATGCTGCGGTGTAACCGTGGAGTGCCGCGTTCGCGGCGGCGGACGGGTTAGGCGTGGTGCCGGACAGTGAGTGGCTGGCGGCGGTGGCCGCGAACCGGTGTAGGTGCTGTACAGAGACAGCCGGGAGAGGAAGAACAGGCCGTCCGCGGCGAGCAACATTCCCACAGTGATCTGAGGTTTGGGTCCTACACGTGGCAGCAGCAGCGTGCTCGCCACTCCGGCCATGATCGCGATAGCAGCCACCATCGGCAGGAAACCCAGGCCCGTCTGGACAGGGCTGAAGTGCAGCACCTGGGTTTGGAAGTAGGTCAGGAACAGAAAGATTCCGAACGTGCCCGCACCGGCGACCAGCAGACCGAGCTGTGCGCCACCACGATTCCGGTCCAATAAAAAACGGGTTCCCGCAGCTGTGAGCTGCGGAAACCCGTGTCCGGTCGACCTGCTCCGTGCCTACTTGAACCGTGGCGACCTCCTACATGACCTGCAAGAAGCCGGGCGGCAGCTCAGCGACGCGGTGAGTGCGAGCGACGCACCCAGCCGAAGCGTCACGACCGTGCCGAGGGAGCACGGTAGCCGACGACAACTCAAGAACAGGCTGACCGATGAGCAGGTGCGAGAGCTGATTACGGCGTTCGAGGCAGGCACCACCCGCCTGGAGCTTGCCAAGCGTTACGGCATCGGCCGGAGCAGTGTGGCGAAGGTGCTACGCGAGTGGCGCAAAAGTGGCAGTAAGGGCGCGGCATGACCCCTACGGCAGCACCACGACGTTAACCGGCAAGCCAAGCGTCTGCGGGTAACGCGTGATGCAGTCGGTTACTAGGTTGCGAAGTGTCGTCTCGATCTCGGTCACGGATGACGTGCTAGTGACAGCTCCCTGTTCAAGCACGCGTAGACAATGTTCTGCGGGGTCGTGCTCGCCGCTGACCCAATAATTCCGTCGGGTTTCACTGAGTGCCTGAAAGTCCTTTCCTTTTGCGACATCAACGCATCGGAAACCAGGTGTATCTCCGTTGAAACCAATTAGGCTCATGCGAAACCCTTCGGTCGCGTGTACACGCATGGTTTGCACGGTCATGTCAAATAACCTATTCAGGGCGGCGTCAAGCTCGGTTTCGCTGGCAACTACCGAAATGAAATGGTCAAAAAACGACAACTTGTCACTCACAAAATGACCGGTTACCGCAAAGACAAGCCGAGAGTTGACTTGGCGCACCTTTTGAATCGAGTCATCAGCCGTCTTGGTTCCGGTTTTGTCGGAAGTTGACAAGCTATCGGATGCAACGATGATTTCTTGACCGTTGTGAACGGCTACGACAATGCTCATTGCTCGATAATAACATGGAGCGTGAGTTCGACGGGTGACGCTGAGACTGCAAGCCAGCGTACCGAAGTTCTGGGAAATCCGAGAGGTCGCAAAGCTACCGCTCAAGCAGGCGCTTTAGTTCGGCTTCAGCTTCGGCAATGAGGTAACCCTTGTCGGCCGACACTGTGTCACCGTCTTCTATTTGTTTAGCTTTACGCCAAACGTGTAGCAAATCGGTAGCGAGTTGTGGGTCGCGGTGAGCAACGAAATCCATATTGAAGGCAACCGCATCGAGGTTAGCGCCATGGAGCGACGACGATGAAGCGGTCGGAAAGTCCGAACTTACGGTGATTTTCGTTGTTACAGGTTCTTCGTGTTGCATAACAATACTCCGCTTAGATTTTATCTTTCTATTTTACCATGCCGAGATCTTGCGCCATGCGAATAACTCATCAATTAGTCCAGCGCAGTTCTGCCAGCGCCTGAGCGATAGGCTCGGTAATCGCGTGGGTAGCCGGGTCTTTGGGAAACAACCGCTTGGTTTCCTGCTGCACTTCGGCCGCAACCATCACGAGCTGGTCGGCCGACTTCCGCGAGGCGCTCAACGCTTGCCGTGTCCAATCGGCGGCGGAGTCGAGGTCGCCTTGGCGCATCGCTGTCATTGCCAGCGTCAAGCGGGCTTCCGTTGCTCGCATCGGGCTTTTATCCGTGCCGTCTGGCCGCCGCGAGATTCTCAGTACTTCGTGGGCATGTTCAGCCGCGCGGGCATCTTCACCGACAATGCGGTAACAGTCCATGGCGTAGAAATCCCACTTCTGAGGGTCAATAATGAAGTGGTTTTCTGGCCGACTGGGGTGTTCATGCTGGCCAAGCAGACGATAGCCGTTATCGAGGATACGGCGCACGGCCTCAGGCTGCCCCATGCGGGCAGCCGCTTTAGCCGACTGAGCAGCAAGCTGGACAACCACTGACGTATTCGGCGCGGCCTTACTGCCAGCCTCAGAGAAATCGGCAACGGCGGCCAGGTCGCCTTGCGTCAGCGCAAACCAGGCGCTCATTTCAAACGACCAGGCCATGATCTCACCGTGACCTGTTTCCTGTCCGATACGGAACGCGGCCGCGCGACTCAAACCGGCCTGGCGTTTGCGGCCAAGATCGTACTCGATACAACCGATTAAGAGCACCAGCCAACCAGAAATAACCAGTAGTTCGCGGTGCTCTTTTAGTGTACAAGAGCCAGTCAGCAAACCAGAAATGTATTGTAACCAGTGGTTCGCATCGGCTTTTAGCTCATCACCGTCACGCCAGGCGTACTCACAGCAGAGATCTTCAGTCACCATATGCAGTTGCTCTAGCGTTTCACTGCCAACGTCACTGCGGTAGAGCCGACGTATAACATCAGTTGTTTCCCACGGTGTGGCGACTTCGGGCAACGTCGGCACGATGAGGCTTGGGGAAATAACTTCGGCCAGGCGTTCGGCCTTTGCCCGCGCTTCAGACAGTTCTGTTTCACGGTTCTGCAAGTCATAGTTCTGCTTGGCGACTTCCAGCGCCGCAAATCCGGCCAGCAAGTCGCCGCTAGCTTTGCAACGCTCGTCGGCAATGCGCCAAAACCGCTTGTCGGCGCGGGTACGGCCTTTTTCGATGTGGCTAATTGTGGTGCGGTCGAGGTTGACAGCCTGAGCAAGCTGGCCTTGGGTCAGTCCAGCGGCCGACCGGTAGGCCGCCAACTGCTGGCCGAGCAGCCCCCGGCGGGCTACCAGCTCGTCTGGCTCATGCGCCATATCGTTCACGCCTCCAGGTGTATGCCCGTGCCGTCACCGCCAGCATAGCCGCAGGTGGTAGACGCTGTGACAGCCATGTGCAGGGACTGACGCACACCACCAGCCACACCCCAAGGTAGTTACAGGCTCCCGGGGCGGCTGGCCTGCCAGAACAGACATACGGGCAGTGTCAACCCCGACTTGACGCTAGGAAACGACCTCAGCCGTCTCGGGTGCCATCCAGCCAGACGAACGAGGGATGCATGGTGGAAAAACGGGCAGCGGAAGATGCAAAACCGCAGGTGGCGGGTTTGGAACCATGCCGACTGATTACCCCTGGCGATGGACGAGCTGGCACCCTCCGCAGTGCGCCCCATGAAGTGCTGTCTGACCTTGTACGGCTACGGATTACCTGCCTGCTGGATACCAGTGAGTGGCGACGGTTTACGGCCTTGTGCGAACTGGCGGGCATTTCGCAAGACCGCCTGAAGCGGCATTTCTACTTGCTCCGTTCGCGGGGCTACGTAACCACCACCCGCCTTGCCCGCGAGTCCACCAGTTGGGCACTGCTCACAAGCTACGGCGAAACCGAACGGACTGCCTACCTCCACATGTTGGCGGAACTGCCTGGTGAGATCGAGCGCCACACGGCGGCACTTCGGGAAGCAAAACCGAACTGGTTTTGCCAGGTTGGTGCAATGTGAACACTCCCACGGTCGAGCTGGTGGAGACGCCCTAATGAGCATCCGACCGACGACAAAACCCACGCCACCTTCCGGCCGTCATGCCACGTCCACCGTGAACTTGTGGGCATCCGTCGCATATATCTATCTCGTGACGCATACCCCCGAAGAAACCGGCCAGTCGTGCGAGTGCTGCGGCCGAGCATGGCCGTGTCGACGGTTTCGTGTTGGGTTACGGCTGCAAGCGCGGGTGAGCGCCGCATGAAGCGCCAAACGATTGAGCTGGTCAACGCCTTGCAAGCGGTCAACAAGCATGTCGGGGCGGTGGCGAACGCCCTGCTTACCGGCACCCTGCCGATTGCCAAGCAACACGAGTTCGCCGGACTGCTGACGGAACTTGGCGATTTATTGCACCAGCACGCTGAGGATGACGATTCGGCCGGCGGGGAGGGAACCTCCGATGACGAACACACCGCTTAGCCTGGTGGAAGCGCTAGACGTCGTCCTCTTCCACATGATCGACGTCTCCGAAAAGCTCAAGGCTGGCACCTTGTCAGCGGACGAGCTACACGAGTTCGCCGGACTGCTGAGCGATCTGGCGGAACCCGTCCATCTCTATGCCGACAAGCTTGGTGTGTCGCCCGGCGCTACCGGTCGCCATGCCCTCCGTGAACCACCACCTGAGCGGTGAACCCGGTGGCGGCCTTCTTGGTGCTAGCTGGTGGCGCCCTGCTGCTGGCTGGACTCGTTCGCTTCTTTGTCGGCAAGCGGCAAGTTGCCCGCCTGCAACGCTGGGACGACGAAGGTGTGTCCGTGCGGGCAATCTCCGCGCGGCTGGCCGAGGAAGAAACCCACGTCCAGCTGACCGCCGCTGACACCGAAGTATTGCCAGCGGTCGCACTAGACGACTTACCGACTGAGGTACTGCCTGTCGTGCCATCGTTGCCAAACCGCAAGCGGCCATATGTTCGCCAACGACCGACACCGTGGCCTCGAAGGCCCGTTGCCGTGCGGCCAGAGCAAGAGCTTATGCAACGCATCCTCGACGGGTTGCACCGGTTGACGTGACGAACACAAAGGGACGTTGCCGCAGTGGTCGTGCAGACCGCAAGAAAATCAGTAGCTGTTCAACCAGAAGAACAAGCCTTCACCGCGCTTGAATTTTTCAATTGCGTCAATCCAGTCAGGGCGGTTAATCGATATAGCTGCTGCATTAAACTGCTCGCTGATGTTGTTCAGCCACGAGTCACCTTTTCCCTCAAGAATGCCACCTACAAGCAAGGTCGCCAAGGCGTGTGCATGCCAGAATGGCATGCGGTAGTCGACCTCAAATCTCTTAGCATGCCGCAACGTGCCTGCCTCGAAAGCAGGCCAGTCTTGCGCGGGTTGGTTCTTTATAGCGTTGATCGAACTTGCAATTCTTTCGGGGCTTTGCCCTTGGTTAACGAGAATGTCAGCAAATTCCTTCAAGGAATCATCGTCCGCATAGGGAATGAATTCTCTTGCAAGCTGCAAAAATCCGCTGTATCGATAGTGGAGAAAGTTGTGTTGTAGCTCGTCGCTGAGCGGAGCTAGGTAGTCATGTATCTTATGCAACTCGATGTACTTGTGGACATCTGGCGAGACTATTGAAGTTCGCAATGCGCATGATGCCAGTTCCGGCACAAGTCTTCCTAGCCCGAGAGAATATGCAACGTTGAAGTTTTCAACCGCAGTAACGGCGAGCTTATCGAGTCTATCTTGCTCTATGTCCTCAGCTTGATCGAAAGCAAGGAAAACTTCTGCCAGGTCGCATTCAAGCTCCTGCTGACGCAGACGCATATGAACAACTTGATCAAAAAAGTGAAACCGTCGTGTACCCGTCACCCATATCTTGTCGCAACGCTCGTAAGCAAAGTTACGTGCGCGATCTATCCAGCTCTGAGCTTGCTGTAAATCGCCTCGCCGCAGATGCGTACGCGCTAACCGCCATGAGGCGTCCATGAATCCCAGGACGCTTTCCATGTCGCCTACAACTTTTTCATAACAGACAGTCGCATACTCAAAGGCAGCGATGGAATCATTCCAATGCGCCTGCTGGAATAATGCCGTGCCTGCATACGTCGCTTTGCTGGCCCCAGCACGCACATCGAAGTGTGACGGGCTCGCCTTTCCAGCTATGAATAGCTTGGCGGCTTGAGACTCAGCTACCAATGTGTCGATACTCTGAACCTGATGGATTGGATCCCACTCGGTGTCATGACGAAGATATATCGATTTCATGGCAGCCGCTTGACGAGGCTTACCGTCCGCCCTGGCGACGCCAATCTCCAGGACTGAATCACGTACCATGCTGGCCGGAGAGTTCGACAGCACCGTCTTTATATCTCTTTCCAACGTTAACCACAGATAGTTTTGCAATAGTTCGCCGTGTCCCGCTTGCAAACTCTTAGTTGCTGCCGTATACAGTGGGCTTGACACATTGAAGACCCGATCGTACCTGCCGTTCATACCGATTTGGTTGTACGCCCGGTGGAGCGCGGCATACAAGTACAGCCCGAGACTGAAAACGGGAATGTCGGCACTGGTCGCTTCTCTGGCTGTAAAATCAATGCTAGCCAAACACTCGTCACACCTCGCCACCCACACCGCCGCCTCATGGCGAAGAGCTTCACCCCCAACCCACCGTTCGTTTTCCAGCAGCTTATTCGTAACCAGTAGAACGCGCTTTTGCACTATGCGCTTTTGACTTTCGCGAAGCTTGCGGAACAAGCGAAAAGTCAATGAATGCATCGTTACGGCGGCATCGTCTCGACGGATGACACTCAGGCTAGCCAAGCGACGTAACGCACTTACGACAACCAATCTGGAATCGTTAGTAGCGTGGAGTATTAAGTTCGGTTTTAAGACGGGATTTAGAACATCCTTGAGTATTTCCAAGCTTTCAACAGGTACGCATTCGGCGAAGATGGGTGTGCCATCTTCGCCAGTACGTGGAACAGGAGGCGGCTGCCCCGCAAACAGAGCATTATCGGACCACGCCATCGCAAGATGCTCATCGGGAACTTTGAAAGATCCTATGAATAAAAACGTGTCAAGAATGGCAAGTGTATCGGCCGATGATGAGAGTTCAGCAATGACCATGCCGCATGTACGTACGAGCTTATTTGCATGCCGGTCGGTCGGGTCAACTGCTTCATCGAGAGCACTTGTCGGGTCGCTCCGGACTCGGGATATGAATTGTGTAATCGAAATTCCAGTTTCATTTACGAAGCTGCAAGCCTGCTCGATAATGAGCGCACGATGTTCCAGTTCGTCAACAAGACTCGTTATTTCTTGTAACGTGGAGGTCGGGCACTTCATTCGTACTAATTCAATCGCTTGCATATGCTCTAAATCCACTACCTTCTGCGCGTGCGCTCGAAGATTGGGAGGCGGTAAGAACGTGGAGGTGATTACAATAATGGTTTGCGTGTTGCGGGGAAGAAACGCAATGTCGGCGTAGTCTTGTACGTCATCCAGGACAACGATCGATGGATGCTGCTGTACCCGTGTTACTACGTCGACAAACTGTGCTCGCACATTCACCGTGTTGATGGAGTTTGGGTCTACACCTTGACTCGCGAGGAACCGTGCCATGTCTTGTTCAAGGGGTTCCTGATTAGTAGCACGAATCACCACCTCCGCAGGTTCACAACCGAGCATCAAGCAAAGCCGCTTGGCAAGCCATAACTTGCCGACACCAGCTTCGCCATGGAGAATGAAGAACGTTTGGCCCGCGTTGTGCCGCTCTCGAAACCAAGTCTCATATGTCGGGCGCTTGACGTAGTCGCCGACTACTGTTTGTGCGGGGTCGTCGTCAGGGATTTTAAGAATAGTCTTTGGCTGGCGCTGACTGGGGGAGAAACCTTCGTCAACTTGCGCGACTATGAAGCGCATGACTTTTTCGTCGGCAAACACTACTTGCAATGCATCACGGAATCCCTTGAGACACTGCTCTTCGTGGTTGCGAAAATTTCGACCTGAAATGGGTAAGTAGTGCCAGGCGCCAGCAATCTCTAATCGCGCTTGCCTGGCATGACTGCGATGACCTTTGTTGCCGACGGGCGCAGCGTTATAGGCACTTGGCTTGCAAGTCACCATTCCAATCAACGCTGCCGTGGCAAGTATATCGGTAGCTGCTTTGTCTTGCTTGACTTCTGTGAAAACATTATAGGCACGTCGCACGACCTCTTCCATGGCAAGCCAGAGAATTGCCACTATGCGATTCACGTTCGCGTCATCCAGTAGTACCATTTTTGGCAGTAATTGCTGGAGCGCCACACACTCCTTTAATGCCGATCGAAAATTGCGATCAGGCACGTCGCTAAGGCGGCTGAGGTCTGCCACCTCAGGGTCGTCAGGCATCTTACGAATTTTTGGCATAATATCCTCCTTGCGGCGCACCTGACTCTACCATCCTCCGCGTTTACTTTTACCCGGCGTTGTGGTTTACTATTGCAAATAGGTAGTAGTACCGAGGAGGTGTTTTGGAAGAAAAAAACCCAATAGCGTTTGCGCGCGATAATTTTGCCGGATTCGTTTGTCGTCTCGAACTGTCAGGATACGATGAAGGCACCGATAGCTATTTGCAAGAGTACCTAACTGGCTGGCTGGAGGAAGGTAACGGCATTGAGCTAACCGGCGGTAACTACGAAACCTACTTGCGCGTAGCCTTGGATATTGCGGACGCAGCGATGTGTGGCGCCATCAATTTTGACTACCAGGGCACAAAGGACTATGCGTTTAAGGACGCCTACCCGCGCCGAGTTGTGGCGATACATCAACCAAATGCGCCGTCGTCGCACTATGCCGACCGCCAAGAGTACGAGGTCATTGCGTATCGGCGGGCGCACCCAGGCCGCGGCGACCTGACGTTCGACTACAGCGCCGACTACAGCACCAACCGCTGAAGACTCAGCGGCCCTGTGGCCGTGGCACGAGCTGAGATTTTAGCGCCCACCATCTGAGCATCCGAACGCTATCAGAACAGCATCAGTTCAGGCGGTTTCGCAGCAGCCAGGCTTGATCCCAAGGAAGCAACAGCTTCCTGAGCGAAGGGATCAAGATCAACGTGAACGAGATACAGCGATACGCGGGCGGTCTACCCGCGAACCGTGCTGAACGCCGGGCACAACAGCGGGTGCGGGGCGTTGCGCTGGCCACTCAGGAAGAGCAAGCCCGACTGTACGCCATCGCCAGCGCTACCCAGTTCGGCATGTTCCAATACGTGCAGGTCAAGCGCTTGCAGAGCGATCTTGAGCACGTTTGCCCGGATGCCGCCGAAGGCTTGGCAGCCCTCGCCAACAACGCCCTGTTCGAGATGACGCGTTCCCTCCAGGCGTTCGGGCAGGACATCGGATGAACAACTTCTCGTTTCCCCTGTCTGTGCTGGTCGGCGGCTTGGCGTTCGCTGGTGGCTTTGTCACCGGAACTACGGTCTTCCGTTGGGCGCTCCGTCGCCAGGCGCAGCGTGTCGCCCTCAAGCTCCGGGCCATCGAGTCGGCGCGCCTCTATCTGCACGAGCGAGGCGTGGAGTTGGCCGCGTGGGTGGCTGACCTGGCCGATCGTGAGCGGGCCGACCAGCAGGCCGAGGAACCACGCTCCCGGTGGTGGAAGCGGTGGTTGAAATGAGTGACCAAGTACAGGGTACGGCGGTCAGCGTTGAGCTGGGCTCGACCGGTCTGTCGAGCGTTGACGTCCTCACGCTGGAACTGTTGACCACTTGGCGGCAGCTCTGGCGTGAGCTTGGGCAACTCCGTCAGGCGTACGCCGAGGCCACTCACCAGCCCGGCCGCTGTTCGCGTTGCGGCGTGGCTCCTGACTTCCGTCCGGGGTGGTCAGTATGACTGAGCCGGTACGAATGAGCGTCAAGACGATCACCGCGCTGACGGATGCGGCCAGTGCTCTGTTTCGACTGTTGTACGACATGGAGCAGGCGCAGAAGGCCGCCGCCACAGAACGGCTCCGAACTGAACTACAGAACCTCGACCTGTTTCGCAATGACACTCGCCATGAAGAACCCGACGAGTGGCGGTGACGGCCGTTATGCCGTCCGGTGTGAGTCCACGAAAAAAGTTAGTGGCAGGGCTGACGGTCGTATTGGCCGCAGCCCTGTTTGCCCCCTACATTCAAGCCCTCTTAGTCCCGCTTATTCCCCTGCTGGTGGTAACCATCTGGTTACTCGGCCTCGCCGGATTGATATTCGGACGCTGGCGGCGGTAGGACTGCATTGCGCAGTCCTACCGCTGTTTTTTATGTGCGTTGTTAATAAGACTTTGACTGTCGCATACATGCGACATATAACAATAGGTAGGGCAGTGTCGCACGCGAGCGACACGCGCCCCCTACTTCAGCAACGTAAACGAGGGCACAAGTGATGGGAGCATGGTACATACGAGTTACAGGAAAACAACGTAAGGAGGTCGACCCCGACCTCCTTATTCAGGCGATCGTTGCCTTAGGTGAACAATTGCGCGAAGAAGAGCGGCAGCAACAGGGTACCGAACAACGAGGCGAGAAATCGCCGCCCGATAACACGAACGGTACAGAGGTCACGCCATGAGTGTCGCAATTATCGCCGTCGTTGTTTTAGGGTTTGGTTTCGCTAGCTTGGCAGTTATTACGCTAGCGCGGTGGTCAGATATGGCGAGATGGCGATCGTCGCTGGTGGCTTACGAGCTGCATCTGCCAGCCAGTCTGAACGTTGCTGATGTAGCGACGTGGCTTAGCGGCATCCAAGCGATGACACACCCTATGCGTTTCTCCCTGCTACCCCTGCCACCAGTGTGCCTGGAAGTTGTCAGTACGACGCGTGGCATTAGCTATTTTGTATTAGTCGCCAGTCACGATGTTTCAAAACTGTTAGCTGGCCTCCGGGGTGCGATGCCTGGAGCCAGAATTACGGAGGCTCCGGCATACATGCAGGCCCGGCCCCGTTGGCAACTTGCGGCGGAGCTGACGATGACCAGCTATGACCGGCCTCTCGCTACTGAACGAGCGGAACAAACGAGCACGGCACTTCTGGCGTCGCTGCAACCCATTGTGGGCAACGATACCGAAGTGCGATTACAATATATCCTCACCAGCGCGGGTACGACTGCTCCCGTATCGACGCCGAGTGTTAAAAATAACAACTCCGGAGCCTGGAACTGGGAAAACACCGTGCCGCAGGACGCCGAAGCCGTTCAGGCGGCGCGAGCCAAACGACGCGACCCGCAGCTCATGGCGGTTGCCAGAGTTGGGATTTCCGCCCCGAATGCGGCGCAGGCGCACGCGCTGTTTGGTCGGATATGGAATAACTACCACGGTCTAAATAATGTTGGCGTACGACTTCGTCGTCGTATGTTGCCTTCCGCTGTCGTTGCCGACCGACTTAGCCAGCGGGCATATCCCGTCACTCGTTGGCCCCTGCTTATCTCATCCAAAGAGGGCGCCGGATTATTAGCCTTGCCTATCGGGGAACATCGTTTGCCTGGCCTGTCACTTGGCGTTGCCCGGCAACTGCCGCCGCCCATGAATATGCCAAGCCGCGGTGCCCTCGTCGGGATGAGCAATTACCCCGGCATGACCAACCACCCGTTAGCACTTACAACCACTGACCGTTTGCGCCATATGCATCTAATGTCGCCAACCGGAGCTGGTAAGTCCACGCTTATGGCACGGCTAGCTTTAGCTGACATCGCGGATGGCCGAAGCGTCGTCGTGCTCGACCCTAAAAATGATTTGGTCGATGCCATCTTAGCGCGGATTCCCGAACATCGGCGGGATGATGTCGTCGTCCTGAATCCGGCCGCCACAAACGACAAGATTGTCGGTTTTAACCCGCTTGATGTTGCCGGAGAGGGTGACTATGCCCGCGAACTGGTCGCCGATCACGTCCTCGGCATTTTCCACTCCATCTACCGTGAGTTTTGGGGACCTCGAACGGACGATATTCTGCGCGCGGCACTGTTGACACTCACGCACACCAAAGCGCCGGACGGGACAGCGTTTACTCTAATCGAGGTGCCGGAATTGCTGACAAACCCAAATCTACGCCGCTATGTCAGTACGCAAGCCTCCCTGCCCTCCCACTTACGGCAGTATTGGCAGCAGTTCGACGCTATGAGCGAAGATGCGCGCATGAACGCTATCGGCAGCGTACTCAACAAATTGCGCGCCTTTACCATGCGAACCCCGGTGCGACTCATGCTCGGCCAAAGCCAGGGCGTCCGGCTGGATTACCGCTTTTGCCGTAAAGGCATATTGCTCGTACCGCTATCGAAAGGCACGCTCGGCGGCGAGACCGCCAACCTACTGGGCTCTTTGCTGGTGGCCGCACTCTGGCAAACCACGCTCGGCCGTATCCGCTTGCCCGCCGACCGCCGACCAGCTATGTTCGCCTACCTTGATGAGTTTCAAGATGTTGTCCGGCTGGGCGTTGGTACCGATTTGGCCGACATGCTGGCACAAGCGCGCGGCTTGGGGCTTGGACTGGTACTCGCCCACCAGTACCTCCACCAGCTTCCCGAGGCCATCCAACAGGCTGTACTCGGCACCGTGCGTACGTCGGTGGCCTTCCAGTGCGAATACGCCGACGCGGCTGTGCTCGCCAAGCGCTTCGCACCACTGACCGCCGATGACTTGCAAGGGCTCGGCGCCTATGAGATCGCCGCCCGCCTGTGCGTGAACGGCAGCACGCTCGCTCCTGTGACCGGCATGACGTTACCCCTCGATGTGTCGACCGGTGACCCCAATGAGCTAGCTACTTCCAGTCGCACCCGCTACGGGCGAACTCGTGCCGATGTGGAGGCAGGACTTCGAGCGCGTATTGCAGTGAACTCGGACAGCAGCTCGGTCGGCCGGCATCCGCGACGAGGTACGACATGAGCCGTATTGGTCTCGGCGTTGGGATCGGTGTTGGGGTCATTGCAGACCTCGACATGGTGTCCTCGCTGGTCAGCGGCCAGAACGCGCCAATAACGACAGGGAAGCTCCTGTACTCCCCGAGGAGTTCGTTGTGAGCGGGGACCGGAGGCCACAGCGGGTGCGACAGCACCACGTGGAGTGGGTGGCCGAACGGTTGACTGAGCGTGACTGGCAGATCATTATCGCCGTTGATCGCGTTCGCCTACTCACCGGTAGCCAGATCGAGCGCGTCGCCTTCCCTGATCTCACCGGACGTTCTCGTTCTGTTGTCCGGTGGCGGGTGCTCAAGCGGCTTGTTGACTGGCGCGTATTGACCTCCCTCGGGCGGCGGATCGGTGGAACTGAACGCGGTTCATCTGGCGCGGCGTATGCGCTCGATTCGGTCGGGCAAGCGCTGCTGAAGCTTCGGAATGACCGCCAGTCGCGCGGCCAATCTCGGCGGCCAGGCTTGCCGGGTGAGCGGTTCATTCGGCACGTGCTCGGCGTTTCGGAGTTGTTCGTTGGCCTGGTCGAGGCGGCTCGTGATGGCCAATTCGCGCTTGCTGACTACCGGGCGGAGCCTGCGGCCTGGGTAGTAGACGGTCTGGGTGGGTGGCTGAAACCGGATGCCTTTCTGTCGTTATCAGCGGGTGACGTTACCGATGATTGGTTTGCAGAAATAGATCTCGACACTGAGCATATACCAACGCTTAAACGGAAGGTAGAGACGTACGTGGATTTCTTTCAGCGCGGACAGCTCGGAGCAAACGGCATCATGCCGAGAGTGCTATTCGTCGTCCCGGACGAACAACGACACACGGCAGTGTTAGCAATGCTTAACCAATGTTCACCACCGGTAAATACGCTGGTACACGTCGCGGTAGCAGATGAAACAGTGGCCTACCTGACGCGGATTCTCAGAGAGTGAACGCGTGGAAAGCTTTTGTAGACTATTCTACGACATTGCCGTGTTGCACGCTTGCGACGGGTATGGAATAATAGAGATATAGACGGAGGACTAAAAAACGATGAATGACAAAGACATGCCTGCCAGTCGGCATACCGCACCGAACACGCTCGCGGCGGCTATCCGCCGAGGCCGTGAAGCGGCGGGCTTATCTGTTCGCCAGTTAGCGCCACTAGTGGGCGCACATCACTCGGTACTTTCTCGAATTGAAGCCGGGGCAGTAGCGCGACCATCGCCGGAGTTAGTGCAAAATATTGCGGCAGCATTGGAACTTGACCCAAGTGACCTATTGGCCTTTATCGGCGTCAAATCGACGATGCCAGAGCCGAAGGTCTACTTCCGGCGGGCGTACGGCATGAGTGAAACCGAAGCCGCCGAAGCGGCGTCTATTATTGAAAACCTGCGAGCGCATCAACAAGAGGAACAATAACCGAAGGGAGTAAACTATGACAACACCAACCAAGGCGGAAATGACAGCGCTTGTTAATCAACTTCGAGCCATAGCGCCAAAGCGGCCACTCACCTACGGCGAGTCGCTCCAGGTGGCGCGCCTGCAAGCATCCCGGTATCGCCAGTGGGCTGCTGCTATCGAGCCTGAAATTAACCTGATTGGCCTCGTTAAACAGCGACTTATGCCCGTTAGTTTCGTGCCTAGTTACAAACTGAACGGCGAAAGCGGCTTGACTACCGATGCGGTAGACGGCAAACTTCAGATATTTGTCAACGAGAATGAGCCACTGGTACGCCAAAGATTCTCACTTTTGCACGAAATGAAACACGCTCTCGATTTCGATAAAGCCGAATTGCTACACAGCAAACTTGGCCGGGGCAACCAAAAATTGCACGATGACATGATCGAATGGCTGGCCAACGAGTTTGCAGCGCACGTTTTGATGCCAACCGCACTCGTCAAGCGCATCTGGTTTACGACGCAAAACCTCAGTCTTGCCGCAAGCCTGTTTAATGTTTCAACCGAAGCTATGGCGACTCGATTGGAAAAACTCGGCCTGATTGGCACGCCGAAACCAGCGCCGCGCATCTATTTCCGACAGGTGGGCAGCCTTCCTATGTCCCCTCTTGATGTCCCTTGCCTGGCTGCATAACACGAAAGGAGATCGACCGATGAATACGCAAACAATTGTCGATACTAGTCAGGCCGTAGAGCTCGGTATTGCGTACTTGCGCGTGTCGTCTAAACGACAAATGGATACGGCCGCTGACGTTGACCCCGACGGCAACTCGATCGGCACCCAACGCGAATACTGCCAAAACAAAGCGAAGTCGATGCACGTAATGCTTCAGAAAGAGTTTTTGGAGCCGGGCAATTCGGCCATCAGCATCGAAAAGCGCCCGGTGTTCCGGGAACTGCTTGCTTACCTAAATGCGCACCCTGAGATTAAATATGTGTTCATTTACATGCGCTCCCGCGCCTTCCGTAACTACACCGATGCGGCCATCACCAAGCGCGCACTGCTGAACATTGGCGTCAAGCTCGTGAGCGCGAAAGAAGATTTCGGCGAAGGTATCATGGCGGATGCCATGGAAGCCGTTACCGACATCATGAATGAAGTACAGGTTCGACTCAGTGGCCAAGACATTTCCGTCAAGATGGCGAACAAGGTTAAAAATGGCGGCTCGGTCGGACTGGCCAGACTTGGTTACACGAACGCGCGGATTGACTTCAACGGTCACAAAGTTAACACCATAGGCGTTGACGCTGAACGCGCGCCACTAGTGCAGAGAGCGTTTGAGCTGTTCGGTACGGGAAAGTACACACTCGATAGCCTGCATGAAACAATGGGCGACCTTGGGCTGACAGCAACTGGTCGCAATAAACCGGTTGGGCGCGATACCCTAGGGCGAATGTTGCGCGACCGATATTATATCGGAAAAGTTATCTACAAAGGTATTGAATATCAAGGACGGCACGACCCGCTAATTACAAGCGAACTGTTCGACCGGGTGCAACGAACGCTTGACGCGCACTCGGGCAGTGGCACCCGTGAGCGAAAGCACCCGCATTACCTGAAGGGGCTCGTGTGGTGCGGTCGTTGCCAGTACCGCTACATAATCATGCCCGGCCGAGGCAATGGTGGGGAATATTTCTACTTCACATGCCGAGGGCGGCAACAAAAAATGTGCGACCAGCCCTATATACCGGTCGATGTCATGGAAAAGGCGGTTGAGCAACATTACACGCACGCTGTCATTTTGCCGGAGGACTTGCGGGCGAACGTACGCGCTGGAGTGGAGGCGGCCGTTGCCAATCACTTTGAGCTGAGTGACGACATGCGTGGGCAATTCACCCGACAGCTTGAGAAGCTTGATCGCAAAGAGAACTACTTTCTCGACCTGGCCGCCGAAGAAGATTGGCCAAAGGACAAGCTACGCAGCAGGATTACGGCTATTCGGGACGAACAGAAGAAGATCAGGCGGCAACTGGAGGCAGCCGCTACGCAGCTTGAGACCGGCCGCCAGGTGTTCTTGACCGCCCTTGACCTGCTCGACGACCCGCACGGCATGTACCAACACGGTCACGAGGCCGTCCGGAGCATCCTTAACCGTGCCTTCTTCACCCGGTTGTATGTCGACGGTCACAAGGTCACCGAGCAGGTGCTACAGGAGCCGTTCGACATGCTGGGTGAGGCGTACCGCATCTATCGGGACCACCAGGCCGAGCAACGCGGAGGTGAGAGCCAGTCGCCGCGCACCTACCACCGGCACGGAGCCGCTGAGACGCTCACAGACGGCAGCGAGACCGACGCGGGGGCTTCCGACCCTCTGGCCTTGCTCGACAGCCTCCAGACAGCAAATAGCGCCGGTTCCCTGGTGGAGGAAACCGACGCTACTAGCCGTGACGACCTGATCGACCTGCTTGCCCTGGCCCTTGCGGGTCATGGTTCAAGTAAGCCAGTCCTGGTCGGGATGACAGGATTCGAACCTGCGACCCCTTGACCCCCAGGACTGTTTCGGTGCTCTGACCTGCGAGAAGAGCAAAACCAGTGTGCGGCTCAGCTCTCTGCCGTCTCTGGGTTTAGCTGGTTTCGCTGACGTTGTGGGACGGGGGCGTCCCACAACGCGGATCACTGGTCGTTCATGTACACGTCCGACCCGTTGGGATCGTGGTCTCTCCGGGAAGTGCTCAGCTTGGCTGCACTCAGACCGATGATTCCGGCTGTAACGCTGGCTCGCCGTGCTCCAGATACTCGGTTGCACCGGCCCTGCGTGCCTCGAAGGCGCGGGTGAGACGCCGCTCTAGCCGGGGGATGAGGTAGTCGCTCAATTCCGTGGTCGGCACCCACTGCCAGTGGTCTAACTCATTCCCATCGAGTGCGATTCGCTGCTCATCCGTGCCCAAAGTGCCGCAGTCGAAGACATAGAGGATCTTGTCGCCTTCCTGCTCACTCGGCGCCCAGTCGTGTACCAGGAGCCTCCGCGCTATGCGTTCAAGGCCCAGCTCTTCGCGGATCTCGCGCTGGCATGCGGCGGCGGGAGACTCGCCGCGGTCGACGTAGCCGCCGGGGATGTCCCACCGGTTGCCGTAGGTCTTGCGGACGAGCAGGACGCGGTCACCGTCAACGAACAACGCCCCGGCTGCAATCCGGGGCGTTGCGAACTTCTCAGTCGGATCAGTCACGCGGTCTACCCTACGACGTGCATACGGCGAGCGAGTTGATCGAGCTCGAACGGGGGCTTGCCGTGCGCGTTCCGAACCCAATTGAGGACAAGCTGCCTGCTCAGGTAATGGTGGCGAACCTGGTCGGGTGCCTTCCGTTCGGCGTCGAGCACGGTGGTGACTGCGGCTTCCAGCTGGCCGGACACGTTGTATGCCCGCGCTACGTCGAGCATGTGGCGGACCTGGCGTTCGAGCGGCAGCGCGCTGGTGTCGAGGTTCGGGCCGAGGTCAAGGGCGATCTGTACGTCGCCCAGTTCCATGGCCGTGTTCACGCGGTGGATCGCTACGTTGGTCGGTCCGAACGCTGTCCAGAGGCGGTTGCCGTCTACTCCCAGTCGTCGGGCCGCGTCGTCGGCCTCGGCGAGGTAGCTGCGCGTCTTCGCGCGATCTTCGGAGCGTGATGCCGCCATCGAGCCAGCGAGAAAGAGCGTTCCGTAGGCTGACAGCAGGTCGCCGCCATCTTCGTGGAGGTGTGGCTCCAGGTACGCCGCTCCTGCTTCAGTGAGCTGCATAGCGGGCTCGTGGCGGCCGGTCGAGAGCAGAGCAAACGAGACTGAGCGGAACAGGGACCCGGTGATTGCGGGATTCCCGGTTTGTTGCGCGGCCGCGAGGCCTCGCTCGGCCGCCATCCAGGCGAGGTCCGATTCGCCCAGCTTCGTCAGCACCGATGCCGCGGCTTGGTAGCTCAGCGCCAGGAGTTCGTGCGCTCGCAGACGGAGGTCACCCTCGTACTGGCGTGCAGCGAGTAAGGCATCGGCCAGCAGCAGGGGAGCGCGGCCTGTCGCGAACCCGAAACGCGAGCCCTGGTAGGCGTCGAACACGGAGCGAAGCTCGCGTGCGAGTTCGTCGAGCGGCGGCGGTTCGGCGTCCGAGGCGGGTGCACTCAGAATCGGCGTCAGCTGCCGGTAGTCCATCAGGGCTGCGCGGAGTGCGGGAACAGTGGCGGTACCGCTGTCCGGCGTCCAGTCGAGGAGCGTCGGCTCGCCGATGAGGTCGCCCAGGGCCACGTCGAGAGCATCGGCGAGCCGTCGGATTACCGACAGCCGATCAAGCTCGGCGCGGTTGTTCTCCGCCTTGCGCAGCCACTCGCCGGTACGGCCGACGAGGCCGGCCAGCGCCTCCTGAGACATGCCTCGCCGACGGCGATACCACGCAACGCGTTCGCCAATGGTCAGGTTCTCGGTCATTCCTCGCATGGTTCCACCCTGATCGCCCCTCCGGAGAGTACCGGGAAAATTCTTCCCGGGCGGGGTCGCGAACCGGGCTGATGCTTCTGCCATGACACAGCAGCGACATCAGTTACCCAGCGGCAGTAGGGCCGACACGGCTTCTCCGTCAACCCCCAGCAAGTTGTGTGACAGCAGCAGAAACGCGAGTCTGAGCGATAGCCTGTCCTCAGTCGGGCAACCGTGCCTCTACGGCCGCGAGGCGTCCTTTCAGGTCCTCGACTTCTCGCGTCAACTCGTTGACGCGGCCAGTCAGGTCCTGTTCGGCCTCCGAGTCGTCCACGTCGTTCGGCCCGCGTCGAACAAACGAACCTTTTCCCGGCCGGGTGACGATCAGCCCGTCGTTCCGCAGCAGGCCAAGCGCCCGTTTCGCAGTCTCGACCGCGACGTCGTACTGGTCGGCCAGCGCGCGGTGCGTCGGCAGCTGGTCGCCCGCCGCGAGGTCGCCACCCTGGATTGCTTTTCGGAGTGCGTCGGCAACGCGGAGGTACGACGGGCGGGGGTCGTCGAGGTCGGTTCCGTTCATGCGCCACAGCTTACGAGCCACTTCCACAAAGACAGCTTCGACGTCTCACCCTTGTCTGAACTGTCTAAGACAGCTAAGCTAGTTCGTGTCGCAGGTCTTGCGGATTCTTCCGCTGTGACTCGCGGACAGGAAAAAGCCCCGACCGGTGCTGGAACACCGGCCGGGGCGCACATCGAGACTTTGGGAGCAACGATGCAGGTAGAGACTACCCGGCTGTACCGGGTTCGAACGGTCGCGGAGGCGTTTGACGTCTCGCTGGCGACGATCTATCGCGCGGTTGAGTCCGGCGCGCTTCGCGCTATCCGAGTTGGCACCGGCAAGGGCGCGGTCCGCATCCCAGGCGCGGCCTTGGCGGAGTACCTCAAGGCGTGCGAAGCCGCCGCCGCTACTCGCGGTGCCGTGTCGGCTGGGGGTGCGGCCTGATGAGGACGTTCGGGTCTGCCCTGGTGGCGACGGTGTTGATCGGTGTTGGTGTGGCCTTGTCGGGCTGGCACGTGAAGGTCGCGGTGGTCTGGCCGTGGTTCGTGGTCGCGGGTGTCGCGGCCGGCGTGCTTGGCCTGGCGGAGCTGATGAAGGGCAACGCGGCCCGGATCGTGACGGTCGCGCTTGGTCTGGTGGGCCTGTCGGCGTGGTTCGTGGGCTGGGTCCCGGTCGAGACGCCGGGCTACGACGTGTGGCCGTGGGGCCTGTTGCTCGGTGGCCCGGTTCTGGCCGTTGCGGCGTTCCTGGGTTTGCGGGGTCGTGGTGGTTCGCGGGGGTTGATCGGTCGGTGGTCGAACCGGTCGCGGCGTAACGGTGGTGTGGCGTCGCGGTGGCAGATCTTCCGGGTGGCGTCGAAGTCGGCGATGCGCCGTAAGGCGAAGGTGCTCAAGCCGGGCTTGCGTAAGGCGATGTGGTGGACGCGGCGCCGGGTGCCGGTCTTGACCTATGCGACGCCGATCGCGCGGGTCGGACGCCAGCGGATCTGGTCGCCCGTTGAGGACATCACCTTGCGGTTTGGTGGCCCGCGTTCGGGTAAGACGGGGGAGTTGGCGTGCCGGATTCTTGACGCGCCGGGCGCGGTGATCGCCACCAGCACGCGCACGGACCTGATCGACTTGACGGCGAAGCTGCGCGAGCAGCAGGGCCCGACGTACGTGTTCAACCCGTCGGGGCTGGGGAATCTGCCGTCGACGATCACGTTCGATCCGCTGACCGGGTGCGAGAACGCGGTGACCGCGACCTACCGCGCCACGGATCTGCTCCCGGCCGACGGTGGGGATTCCGACCGTGAGCACTGGATCTCCCAGGCACGACGTGCCCTGGCGGCGTTGATGCACGCCGCCGCGCTGGGCGGGTTGGAGATGGGGGATGTGCAGTCTTGGGTGGCCGACCCCGAGGGCACGGCTGATGAGGTGCTGCGGCTGCTGCGCAAGTCACGCGAACCGGCGTTCGAGCAGACCGCACAGCAGTTCCTGACTACCAACGACCGGACCCGGTCGTCGATCACGACGACGATCATGCCCGCGCTGGGCTGGCTGACCGACCCGACCGCGCGTGCCGCGGCGACCGGTGGCGCGTTCGACGTGGCGGAGCTGCTCGACTCGCGGGCCACGGTGTACCTGCTCGGCGCCGACGAAGGCCACACCGCTCCGCTGGTGGCGGCGTTGACCGCGCACCTGGCGCGGGAAGCTCGGCGGATCGCGTCGGAGTCGCTGGGTGGCCGGTTGGACCCGGCGTTGACGTTGGTCCTCGACGAGGCCGCGCTGGTGTGTCCGGTGCCGTTGGACGCGTGGACTGCGGACATGGGCGGTCGGAACGTGACCATCCACATTGGTGCGCAGTCGCGTGCGCAGCTGCGTAAGCGGTGGGGCGACACGGGGTGTGGCGCGATCATGACGAACTCGGCGACGGTGCTGATCCTCGCCGGAGCGCGTGACGGTGACGACTTGCAGGCGTATTCGCTGCTCACGTCGGACCGGCACGAGCTGGTCGAGTCCCAAGATGCCGACGGTCGGGTGACCGGCCGGACGCCGCAGCGGGTGCCGGTGCTCTCGCCGGGGCAGATCGCGCAGTTGCCGGAGTTGCACGCGGTGATCATCCGACGGGGGATGCCCGCCGCGATCGGGAAACTCCAGATGGCGTGGAAGCGGGGCGACGTGAAAGCCCTGGAGCGCCGCGAGCGGCTCGCCGAGTTTCGGCTGCAGTGGGCGGAGGCGTCGCAGCGGTGGGACAGCCGGCGCGACGAGCTCGCGGCCCGCTTCGGTGCGTTCACCGACGACATGGCCGACCGGGTCGGACCGTGGATCGCCCGACTGGAGGACTGGTACGCGACCCGTAAAGCCGACCGTGCCGCCCGCGCTGCCGCGCTCGCGTCGCGCACTGACGCCACCGACGACGCGGGGGTGGCGCAGCCGGGCGGGATGGTGACGGCGCAGGCGGTGCGCCTGGACACCGAGCTGGACGAGTGGATCGAGCAGCACCGGCACGGTGGCCCGCGTACCGACGGCGACACCGACGCCGGCGAGACCGACGGGCGGTGGACGCGATGAGGATGCGTCTGAGCGCACTGGTCGGGCAGCACCGGGTCGAGGTGCTGGCCTCCTACAAGCGGACTGCCCCTTACGAGATGGTCTTGGCGTTCGGTGACGTGTCGTGGGTGCTGGGCCGGGAGCTGTTCGGCGAGGGCCTGCGGACGGGGCAGGCCGGGGCTGGGGACGTGCGGGTCACCGCGCGCGGTGACCTGGTGGTGCTCGGTCTGTCCACTCCGGACGGCACCGGGTCGGCGATCCTGCGCCGTGACGACGTCGAGCAGCTGGTGCGCGCGACGTATCTGGTGGTGCCCGCCGGGCGGGAATCGGAGTCTCTGGACTGGTCGGGCCTCGTGCAGTTCCCGGGGGTGAGCTCCCGATGAGCACGACGCAGGGCAAGCCGAGGGTGTGGCTGGTGGCCGGCCTGGCTACCGCCGAGGACCCGGCGGATACCCCGGTGGTGCGGGACGACTTGATGCGGCAGTGGATCCCCGGACCGCGGGGCAGCTACCACACCGCTGATGGCCGTCACCACGCCAACTGGACGGAGCTTCGTACCCGTTTCGATCTTGTGGAGGTGACCTCATGACCAGCCCCAAGGAACCGAGCTACGCCACCGCCGCCGCCGTCAACGGCCTCGCCCGCGAGGTCGAGGGACTGCGCAACGCGGTGGAGCCGATGAAGAAGCTGCCCGGCCAGGTCGACGACCTGGCGACCACGGTGCGCAAGCTGGCGGAGACGACCGCCGCCACCCCGATCACGGGCGGTGCGCCCTCGTGGCTGGACCTGCCCGCCGACCTCGACCGGGTGCAGGCGGTGCTGATCGAGCTGACCGGCTGGCTACGGGAGGTGTTCCTGCGCTACGCCGACGCTGTCGCGGCGTTGCCGGAGTGCTGGCTGTGGCACGCGGACGTCGTGGAGGAACTGCTGTGGCTGATGTACGCGTGGCTCGGCGCGTACCGCGACGAGGACGCCACCGTGGCGCGGGCGGGGGACTGGCACGACCGGTACCGCCCCGGCGTGGTCAAGCGCATCAAGTCCGCGACGTCGGCGTGCTCGCTGGAGAACCACCAGCCCGGCGGCGCCCGCCACACCGGTAGCCCGATCGTGCCGCTGGCAGACGCGATGGCACCGCTGGCGACCTGGTGGGCCACCCAGCGCGGCGAGACCGCGCCGGAACCCACCGTTGAGCAGCTCGCCGTCGCCGCGGCCGCGCCCCGCCGCACGGGCGGTGGTCGGCGATGAGCACGACAGCGGGCCAGTACCGCGGCCAGGCCGCCGACGACGCCATCGGGCAGTACCTGGAGTTGCGCACCACCGGTCTCGACATGAGCGAGGCCACCCGCCGTGCCCGGCGGGATTCGTTGGTCGAGGACAGGTCGGTGTCGTTGTTCGAGTCGTTGATCAGCGCGGGTGTTTCGGTCGTGGACGCGCGTGCCGACGCGGTCGCCGAGGCGGTTGCCGACGGTGCCCTCTCGATGTATGTGCAGCTGCGCGGCGGCGGTATGAGCGCCGAGCGGGCCGCGTCGTACACGGTCGGCGACTCGCCCGTCGCGGCGAGCGCGGTGCGCCGTTACGAGCAGGTCATTGCCCACGGGCACGAGCAGGACCTCGCGGTCGCCGACGCGATCAACTCCGTGATCAGCGAGTCGAGCGTCGCCGCGGTGGCCGCGCAGCTCGGGATGGTCCCGGTCACCGCGGACGACGTGGACCCGCCGACCCGTGTCGCGGTGCCGGGCCGCGGTGCGGATGGATGGCGTCCGCCGGTGGCGCAGCCGTGGCAGCGCGACGACCGTCACGCCGTCACCGACGGTGCCGCGCAGCCGGTCACCGCGGGCATCTTCACACCGCCGTTCGCCGGTGAGCTCGACTATGAGGGGTTCCCAGCGGCGAGTCCGGATCACGGCTACTACCGCGCCCGGGGCGTGACCGCTGTCGAGCGCTATCAGCGGTTGCTCGCCGGGGGCATCGACGCGGCCGTCGCGCAGGTCGAGGCGGCAGGGGACTCGCAGGTCGCCGCCGATGCGATTTCCCGCTACGTCGTGATGACCGCCTCAGGGTTGGACCCGCTCGTCGCGCACGAGCAGGCGGTGAGCGACGCGGCTGATCAGGAGGTGTGGACGCAGGTCGCGTTCGACCGGCGGATCGCACGGGAGCGGGCCGAGCGCGCCGAACGCGACGCCGACGACGATGGGCACATCGGAGAGTACGACGTGAACGACGCCGACTGGCGAACCCCGTGGCGCACCGACATTCCGGAACGTGCAGCGGAACCGGGCAGCTGGATCGCCCGCCAGTTCGGCGCGACACCCGATGCGCTGCCTGACGTCATCGACGTCGCAGCCGAACGCGCGGACGCGGTCCGCGCCCAGGCCGACCTGGCCGCCGGGATGAGCGGTGAGCAGGCCCGTGAGATCGTTGCCCGCGGCGACGAGCTGAATCGGCACCTGCGAACCTGCACCGACGACACACTCGGCTGCGGCATGTGTGCCCAGCAGCTCGACGGACGGTTGACCTCGTTCTGGCGGCTGGAGTACCCGGCCGCGACCGCGCTGCTCGCCGACCGGGCCGACGGCGTGGTGCCGGTCGACGAGCCGGACGTGACGGTGATCGACCCGGCCCAGTTGATGCCTGCCGACGTGGCGTTGCACAACTACGGTGTGGCCTCCGACGCGGTCGAGCGGTTCGAGCTGCTACGCGCTGACGGTGTCGACGCCGACACCGCCGCGCGGCAAGCGGTGGTAACTGACCTGGCTGACATCCCAGTGGCCCACGCTGCGGTCGAGTCGTTTCGCCGCTTGCAGGGCAGCGGGATCGGCGACGAAGCCGCCCGCAGCAGCGCGGTGGTCGACGCCGCAGACCGGGCGACCCCGCGGATCAGCACCGAGCAGGCGGACCGGTTCACCGCCGCGTTCACCGGTCCCGCCGACGGGACTGTCGCATCGGAGTTCGACGACCTCGCCGCTGCCCGTGCGGCCGTTGCGACGTTGCCGGACGGATCGATCTCACCCGAGGACCTGGCCCGTGTCGGTGTGACACCGGAGCAGTTCTCGCGCCTGGTGGACGAGAGCATGGACGCCGACGCCCGCGCGTGGCACGCCGAGCACGAGCTGGACCTGCTCAACGACCGGGCCCAGCTCGATGCCAACGGAGCCGACGGCCCGGCCATCCCGGAACAAGGGCCGGAACCGGGCAGCTGGATCGCCCGCAATCTCCCATCGGTGCCCGCGACGGACGACGCCGCGACCACCGTTGACGACCTGGCGCACGTGCGCGCCGAGGTAGTGGATGAGCTGACCGGGCCGAGCGGCTGGCCCGCTGGCAGCGCGACGACAACGTCCAGGCCGACACGACTGGATCCGGGCACGAGCGGGAGCAGGTATGAGCGGCATGCAGGGTCGTGAGCGGTGGATGGTGTTCGCGTTGTGGTTGCCGGGCGTGCTGGTCGCGCTCGGCGCGGCGGCGGCGACCGCGCACGGCTTGTTCGAGGTCGCGCTCGGCAGCGGTGTCCCGGCGGGCATCGCCTGGATTTACCCGCTGATTACTGACGGGCTGGCGATTGTCGCCTATGTGGCGACGGCGCAGCTGGCCGAGGGCGGGCGGCGTTACGCGTGGACGGTGGTGATCCTCGCGGCTGGGCTGTCGGGAATCGCGCAGGCGACCTACCTCGCCGGTGGCGTCGCCGCCGCCGCCACGGGCGTGGCCGCTCCGGCAGCGCCGCCGGACTCGTTGCTGCGCTTCGGGGTTGGGGCGTGGCCCGCGATCGCGGCGGCGATCGTGGCGCACTTGCTGTTCATGCTCGCCGCTGAACACGGCTCGGACGTGCCATCGGATGCCGTGCCGGTCGCCTCCGGAGTCGAGGTGTCGTCCACTCGCGTGGTCGGACCGTCCGTCGCGCAGGCGTCCGCCGTTCAGCCGGGAGCCGTTCAACGCCAGAGTGTTCAGCCCGGCCTGTCGGGCGAGTCCGTACAGCCGTCCAGTGCTGTACAGCAGCCCTCGGCGTCCGACGCGAGCGGCGACGCGCCCGCAACCGTCCAGTCCGCCGAGGCGTCCGAGCCCGCCAGCGTCGAGCCCGCGTCACCTGAGTCGCCGCGCCGTACACCGGTTGCGTCGTCACCGTTGAAGGATCGGGCGCGCGCTGCCGCGCGCCGCCACGCCGCCCACCAGGGCGACCTCCCAACCGTCGACACCCTCATGTACCTCGCCGACGTCTCCCGTGGAACAGCCGGAACCGCGCTCAAAGAACTGCGGGAACAGCCCGCACCACTTCACGTCATCACCGAGAACACCATCCCCAGGACCCAGTCATGACCACCATCAATCTCACCTCAGAACACATCACCTCCAACTCACCCATCAGCACCACAAGACACCCATTTACGAAGACATCAAGGCCAGAGACAACGACAAAGAGAAGGACCCAAGACGGAGCACACCTATGCATCACGATCTGTCGGGCCGGAGCGCCGTGGCCGGCGCCCGGGACACGACCCGCGTTGTTGATCTTCAAAGCCCGTGAAGTCGATCTTGAAAGGGGTGCGCCGTGCTGACGATCGCCAACGGCTACTCGGTCAAGTACCTCACGGACGAGGTCGCGAAGGGCCGGGAGAACTACTACACCGACGCCGTCGCCGAAGGAGAGCCTCCGGGCCGCTGGTACGGGGCGGGCGCGGAGAAACTCGGCCTGACGGGTCTGGTCGAGGACGACACGATGTCGTAGATCTTCGTGTCGTTCCTCGACCCGCGCGACGACGCGTTCAACGATCCAGCCCGTCGGGCGGAGGCGTCCACTTTGGGCCACACCGGGCGGAACTATCCGACGGAGGACGAGTTGTACGCCACCGCGCTGGACGCGGAGCCGAACGCGAGCCCTGAACGGCGCACCGAGTTGCGATTGAACGCGGGCAAGGCCGCACGGAAGAACGTCGCCTTTTTGGACGCGACGTTCAGCGTTCAAAAGTCGGTGACGGTGCTGCACACCGCGTTCGAAGCCCAGCAGGTCACCGCTGAACGGACGGCTGAACGGCTCGCCGCCGCGTTGGCGACCACGACCGATCCGGGCGAGGTCGCCGAGCTGACTCGGCAGTGGGACGAGGCGCGTACGGCGGCGACGTCGTGGCGGACGCACCGCGACGCGGTCGAGGACGCCATCTGGGCAGGCAACCGGGCGTCATTGGACTACCTCGCCGAGCATGCCGGGTACTCCCGTGTCGGACACCACGGCGGCGCCGCGGGCCGGTTCATGGACGCCCACGGTTTGGTCGCGGCGTCGTTCTTCCAGCACGACTCGCGCAACCACGACCCGCAGCTGCACATCCACAACGCGATCCTCAACCGCGTTGAGGGCACCGACGGGGAATGGCGCACCCTGGATGGCCGGTCCCTGTACGCCCACCGCGGCGCCGCTGCCGCCGTGGGGGAGCGCACCACCGAGGAACACCTCGCCCGCGCACTGGGTGTGCGGCTCGCCGCCCGCCCGGACGGCAAAGCCCGCGAGGTCGTCGGCATCGAGCAGCCGGTGATGGACCTGTTCAGCTCCCGACGCCGCGCGATCACCCAGCACACCAAGACTCTGGTGGAGGCGTTCGAGACGAAGTTCGGTCGTGAACCGAACTCGCTGGAGCTGGACCGGTTGCAGCGCCAAGCGACGCTCGCGACGCGCAAGGCGAAGTCACACGACGGGGAGACCGTCGAGGAACGCCTGGAGCGCTGGGACACCCAGCTGCGCGCCGAAGTCGCCGGCGGGCTCGCGCAGGTCGCCCGCGGCGTGCTCGACCTGCCGCGCGATCAGGTCGAACCGGTGGCGTGGTCACCAGCGGACGTGCTGGCGACCGCCTTGGCGGATGTGCAGTCCACAAAGGCCGGATGGACCGCACCGGACTTGACCCGCGCGATCAGCGACGCACTGCCTGATCACCTTGGCCCGCTGTCCGGACCGGAGCTCGCGCGACTGCTCGACGGTCTGACGCAGGAAGGGTTGAAGCTGGCGACGCCGCTGGACGCCGAACGTCCAGGCACGGACCAGTTGCCCGACGACCTGAAGCTCGCGAACGGCGAATCGGCCTACCAAGGGCCGGGTCGTCGGCTGTATGCGACGCCGGAGCACATCCACACGGAACGGACGCTTGTGGCGTCGACCGCGCGCGGAGGCGCGCCGACGCTGACGTCGACTGCCGTCGACGGGTTCGTGGCTGCGCTGGCAGAGTCCGGGATCGAACTCGGCGCGGACCAGGCCGCCGCTGCCCGCGGCGTGCTGTGCTCCGGCGCGAGCGTCGAATCACTGGTCGGGCCTGCCGGGACCGGTAAGTCCTTTGTGGTCGGCGCACTCGCGAAGGCATGGGAGGACCCCGTCTTGTGGGACGGTGCCCAGCGGCGCGTTGTCGGTCTGGCCGCGAGCCAGATCGCCACCGAAGTTCTCGCAGGGGAAGGGCTGTCGGCGCGCAACATCGCGCAGTGGCTCGGGACGCAGCAGCGGCTGGCCGACGGTGGCCAGTCCGCCGAGGATCAGCCGTGGCGGTTGCGGGCGGGGGATCTGGTGGTGGTCGACGAATCGGCGATGGCCAACACCGCTGACCTCGCGAAGGTGCATCACCACGTCACCGCAGCCGGAGCGAAACTCCTGCTGACCGGCGATCACCGGCAGCTCGCCGCCGTCGGCGCCGGAGGCGGCATGGAGCTGATGGCCGACGCCGGCGCGGCGTACGAGCTGACCGAGGCACGCCGCTTCTCCGCCGAGTGGGAACGGGCGGCGTCGCTGCGGTTGCGCGAGGCCGATGAGACGGTGCTGAACGATTACCACAAGAACGGGCGCCTGCTCGACGGCGGAACTCGAGAGCAAGCGGAACGCTCGGCGGCGGCGGCGTGGCTGGGCGACACTCTCGCCGGGCAGCACGCGCTGCTGATCGTCGACACCAACGAGCAAGCCGCCGACGTGTCGGCGAAGTTGCGCGCTGAGCTGGTGCGGCTGGGCAAGGTCGCCGAGGACGGTGTGCCGCTGGGGTTGCAGGGCACCTACGCGGGTGTCGGGGACTTGATCCAGGCGCGGCGTATTGCCTGGAACCTCGCTGGGTTCGAGGGCAACCGACGTGGCCCGATCAACCGCGAGTACTACCGCGTGCTCGATACCCGCGAGGACGGCGGGCTGGTCGTGGCCCCGGTTGCGGGCCGTGACGGGGGAGTCGAGCAGCTCGGCGACCGGATGACGCTGCCCGGCAGCTACGTCTCCGAGCATGTCGCGCTGGGGTACGCGTCCACGGTCAATAGTGCGCAGGGTGTGACGGTGGATCGGTGCCACACGGTGGTGTCAGCGATGACGAATCTCAAAGCCCTCTACGTCGGGATGACTCGGGGTCGGCACGGCAACACCGCGCACGTGACCACAGTGACTGCCTACGAACGGATCGACTCGGCGGAAGGTACCGACGAGCGGCATCATGCCGGGCTGGTGGTGCAGACCGACAGCCCCACCGGCGAGGTGATCGACACTGCCCGCCGGTCACCGGGAGCGATGCTCGCCGGGGTGTTCGAGACTGCAACTCCGCAGCGCTCGGCGCTGGCCGAGGCAACAGAGTCGGCGCAGGAGACCGACGCGATCCGCACACCGGCCGAGTTGCTCGCCGACGCGACGGAGCTGGCGACCGCGGGCCGGACCGCACGCTGGCTGGACCTGCTCGTGGTCGACGGGCACCTGACCGAGGCCGACCGGGCACGCATCGCCGCCGAGGACGGCGGCCCGACCTTGACGCGGCTGCTGCGCCGCGCGGAGCTGGCCGGGCACGACCCGCACCAGGTCCTCACCGACGCGGTCACGGCCCGAACGTTGTCCGGGTCGCGGCAGCTGACGAACGTGCTGCACCACCGCATCACCGAGAACACGACGCTGGACCCGGTCGGCGACAGCTACTCCGACTGGCTTCCGCGGGTCGAGGACCCGCAGTGGCGGACCTACCTGAAGTCCCTGGCCGACACCGCCGACCAGCGACGCCACGAACTCGGCGAGCACCTCGCCGCACACCCGCAACAGTGGACAGTCGAGGCGTTCGGCGAGCTGCCCACTGACCCGGAACTGCGCAAGGGGTGGATCAAACAGGCCGGGATCGTCGCCGCCCACCGCGAACTCACCGGGCACGAGGACCTGGAGGCCGCACTCGGCGCGGCACCGAAGGCGGGGCAGGTCGAGGCGTACGCGTCGTGGCGTTCGGCCTGGCGTGCACTCGGGCGGCCGGAGTCCGGCCGCGACGAACTGGAGATGAGCGACGGCCAGTTGCTCGTCCGGGTTCGCGCGGGGGAGCGGGAAGCGGCGTGGGGACCGGCCTACGTCGCGAACGAGCTGGCCGGTACCCACCAGGCGGTCGCCGCGCGGCGGCAGGAATCGGAGATGCGCCGCGCCGAAGCCGACGCCGCCACCGACGATGACGAGCGGGAGCGGCTACTTCAGGAAGCGGCCGAAGCCGCAGCGCTGGCCGACGTGCTCGACCAGCGCGCGGGCGAGCTCGCCGGGGCGGACGAGGCGCGCGCGGGGTGGTACGCCCATACCGCCGAGACTCGCGCGGCGGCCGAACGCGCGGCGCTGGAGTTGTCGGGACGTCGCTCGGGCGACGAGCACGAGGACGTGACGGTGACCGCGGCCGAGTGGCTCGACGTCGACGCTGAGCACCAGGTGGCCGAAGACGTCCACCGGGAGGTCACCGACGAGGCGGATCTGGTCGAGGTGGTCGAGCAGCGCGACGCCGACGTCGCGCAGGTCGAACCTGAACCGCACGCCGATGCGGCGGAGACCGGTGTCGACGACGTCCGCGACGTCGCCGCGCAGGAACCGGTGCAGGCGCAGCGGGACACGGTGCGGGTGCCGTCGGCCGACGAGACGGCCGATGAGATCGTCCAGGCGCAGCGTGCGCTGCGGGAGATCGAGCAGCGCCGGGCCGCCGAAGCCAGTCGCGCAGCCGAAGAGGCGCAGGTCGCGGAGCTGTCCCGGCGCCACGTAGAGGACGTGGCCGAGCAGACCGCGGTCGACGAGTCGGCCGAGGTGTATTCGCGATGAGCAGGTCAGCCCTGAGCGTGGGCGTGGACGTTGGCGGGCTTGGTGCCGCGCCACGCCCACATCAGGGTCTTGACCACCGCGGGCAGCCAACCGGGCCGGTTGGCTACCCACGTGGGAACGGGGCGACGGTGCAGCAGCACCTCAGCGGCGAGCGTCTCCGCCTCGATCACTTCTTCGTGGGCCAGGCCGGTGCGCTCGGTCACCGGCGCGTAGGCCAGGTAGCAGGGACGGCCACCCGGCGGCCGGACCGTGGCACACGCCAGCCAGCGGCAGGCGTCAACCACACCGAAGTTCGCCCAGGTCTTGTCCTGCTCATACCGCTGCTCCGCGGCGATCCACAGTCGGGCGAAGTCGACCAGAGGCACACGCAAATTGCGTGGCGGAATTCTGTCGAGGTCTGCGCCGGTCAGCTCCATACCTCTGATGGTGACACGCACCTACGACAAAAACCGAGGCCCGAACGGGCCTAACAGAAAAAGGGCACCGCCCTCTGCGGGCGGGAAATGGAGCCGTCCTTCGGCCGGCGCTCTGTTGGACCGCTTCGCGGCCCGGCTTAGCACGGCCCTGCTCACTGTCAAGGGGTCTGAAAACTTGTGGCCGCAAAAAGCGCGCGTCCAAAACTTTTCAGCCTGATCCCTTGACAGCGAGCCTCTCGGGCCGCGCACGGCGCCTAAGAGCGGTGACGGGCAAGCCCGTCGCCCGCATATCGGGCCACGAAGAACAAGCCCCTAACCACGCAGTCGGATCACTGACCGAACGGGAGTGGACATGGCAGCACGAAAGCAGGACAGCCAGGAAAAGGTCGCGAAGAAGCTCGGCATGACCCCGGAACAGCTTGCCCATGTGGAGCAGCAGGCGGCCGCGGCCCGGGCCCGTGGACGGCGTCCCGCCGGGACCGCCGGGGCCGAGACGAAGCTCGCCAGCTGGGGCGACGTCGACGGCCAGGACGCCCTGTTCCCCAGCCCTGCCACGAACGGCAACTAGCCGTGACCGGCACACCACGGATCCTGGTCACCGGGTCCCGTACCTGGACCGACACCACCACGGTCCGGGACGTGCTCGTCGAGGCCTGGCAGCGGTTCCCGGGCGCGATCCTGGTGTCCGGCGCATGTCCGCGCGGAGCGGACCGGCTCGCCGAACAGTGCTGGACCAGGTGGGGCGGCACTGTCGAGCGGTGGCCGGCGGAGTGGGACCGCTACGGCCGTGCGGCTGGGTTCCGCCGCAACGAGCACATGGTCAACGCCGGAGCTGACCTGTGTCTCGCGTTCATCCACTCCGGCTCCCGTGGTGCGACCCACTGCGCCGCAGCGGCCCAGCGCGCCGGGATCACCGTCGCGACCTACGCCTACCCACTGACGATGGAGGACTTCGCACGATGACCGAGAGCAAGCCGACCGGTCGTCCGACGTCAGCGCCGGCCGAGAAGCCGTGGGCGTTGCACGACGCGATCACCAACGACCCCGTCCACCAGCGCGACTACCGCACCACCCCCAAACCCGCCAGCAAGCGCCACCGCTGACCGAAAGGACCCACGACGTGACTACGGAGCTCAGCATCGACTGGTACGGGCGCGAGAAGCAGCTCACCGTCGCCCGCGCGCTGCTCGACATGCTCACCGCCGCCGAGAAGGCCGACGTCCCGCCGCTGCGGTGGACGGTCAACTTGGCGGGCTGGAGCCTGCACGGCGAGCCCGACCAGCCGTTCGACGACAACCCGAAGGCGAGTTTCGACGCCTGGGTGGACTTCCTCGGAATGCGCGTCAGCCCCGACGGAACCCACGCGGCCGGATCCTGCCCGGCCTACCCGAACGTGCCCGTCGGCATCCACAACCTCGAACACCCCTGACCACCAAGGAGTCCGCGTCATGACTGACCAGCCCTACACCTTCCCCGTACCCAAGCCGTTCTCCGAGAGCTTTGAGGGCTACACCGCCAACCCCGATGACCTGGAGCAGTGGCCGAACAGCGTCACCGTCGAGGCCGTCGAGGGTTACGACGCCACGTTCACCGGCGAGGTCGCCGACAAGGACTGGGACTTCGCCGACGTCGGCGAGACCCGCCAGCTGGTCGAGATCGACACCAACTACAAGCCGACCCGGAAGGGCGAGCACCCGGTGCGGCTGACCCGCACCGACGCGGTCAAGTTCGCCACGAGCGTGCTGACTGCCACCGAGGACACCTTCGACTTCCGGCGCTGCGGACAGCTGCGCCCGGTCGAGGCGAAGGAACTGCTTGAAGCACTGCGGGAGGTCGAGCACCGGCTCAGCGACATCCGCGAGCACGCCCTGTCGGACCTGATCGCGGGTGTCGGGCTCGACGACGACACGACCGACGTGCCGCGGGCCGGGGACAAGCAGCCCGGACCCCAGTTGCCGGAACCGCCTGCCACCGAACACATCGAGCCCTGAAGTACCCCGACCACCGTCCGGAAAGGACACCGACCCATGGCCCACACTGAACCGTCGTCCAGTCCCCCGCCACGCCGTTCGCACTTCGACACCGCCGCCGGACTGCTGAGCTGGCGGACCAAGCGCGACCCGTGGGGCAACGTCAACTACGAGCAGCCCACCGTCGACCAGGTTGCCCGCGCCACTGCCCACGCCTCCCTCGCGGCGGCCGAGGCCATCACGGCCCTGGCAGAGCAGGTCGCCGCATTGCACACGGCGCTCGACGGCGGGGTGGACATCTCCCGGCAGGGCCGGGGCCGCTGGAGCGTCCGCCCGGACAGGAGGCCCTGATCATGCTGTGTGTCGCCCACGAGGTCGACTACTGCCGGGAATGCTGGCTACGCCCGCCGCCCGTCACGGGGACTCAGGTCCCGCCGGCCGAGACAGCCCGGGTCGCGGAGCTGATCGACACCCTCGGCGGTATCGGCCTCATGCTCGGCGAGGCGATCGGGCAGGCAGTGAGCCAGCTCCTGACCGGGAGCGGACTGGCCGGCGAGCGGTTCGAGCCGTTCGCCCTCGCGCTCGCCGAAGTCTTCCCCCGCGCCGCCGCCCAGCTCGGTGACAGCGCGGCCTACCACCACCTCAAAGACGTGATCACCCGCTACGGCGAGCGGTACGGCGATTCACCGCGTCGGGTGCTCGACACCCTCGACCCTGCCAACCCCTATGTCGATCCACGCGACCGGCTGGCCACGGTGCGCGCGCTCGGCGCGGCCGACCTGGACGCGGTACTGGCCGGACAGGTCCACCTCACCGAGGACGGGGAGGAGGTGAACCACGATGCGTGAACAGTTCGTCGCCACCCCGCGAACGCTGTGCTCCCGGGAGCTCGGCGTCTGCATTGAGGGTTGCTACAAGCACTACGTCAACGGCAAGTGGGTGTGCTGCAAGTGCGGTCACTGACCACCGAAAACGGGGGCGGGCCAGCTGATACCTGGCCCGCTCCCGCCGACCACTGAACGAGCTCGCGAATGACGGAAGGCAACCCGATGACCCTCACCCTCTACGACGAGTTCGCCGGATTCGGTGGAAGCTCCCAGGGCGCCGCAGCGGTCCCCGGTGTCGAGCTGATGCTGGCCGCGAACCACAACCCCCTGGCCGTGGACGTGCACGGCCTCAACTTCCCTGACGCCGACCACTACTGCGGTGACATCGCCAAGGCCGACATCGCCGGATTCCCCCGCGCGGACCTGTTCTGGTCCTCCCCGTCGTGCCCGCCCTGGACCGACGCCCGTGGCGTGAAACGGGACTTCGACCGCTCGACACAGGGAGTGCTGTTCGACTTCACGCGTGGCCCGGTCGCCACCGATCCGGCCGTCGCGCGGGCTCGGGCGTTGATGGAGGAGGTGCCGCGGTACTTGCAGGCGATGCGCCGCAAAGGCCGGCCGGTACTGGCCGGGGTGGTCGAGAACGTGGTGCAGGTCCGCAAGTGGGACGAGTTCGGCCGGTGGCGCCGCGAGATCGAGGCCGAGGGCTACCGCACCCGCCTGGTCGCACTGAACTCCATGCACGTCACCGCCTCAATCACCGGGCGGGTCGCGCAGTCACGCAACCGGTTCTACATGCCGTTCTGGCTCGCCGAGATCGGCCGTGACCCCGACTGGGACAAGTGGTTGCGCCCCCGCGCGCACTGCCCCGGCTGCGACCAGGTCGTCAACGCGGTCCAGACGTTCAAACGCCCCGGGGTCGACATGGGCGTCTACGGCGCCCGCAACGGCCAGTACGTCTACCGCTGCCCGAACGTGTCCTGCCGACACACGGTGCTCGAACCCGAGGTGCTCCCCGCGTCCACCGTCATCGACTGGGCGCTGCCGCCCGGTCAGCGGATCGGGGAACGGGTCGATGGCAAGGGCCGCCCGGACCCGCTCGCCGACGCCACCATCGCCCGCATCGAAGCCGGGTTGCTCAAGCACGCCCGCCCGCTGCTGACCCCGTGCGGTGGCACTCGGCGCAGGTGCGCAACCACCATCGATGAACCCCTGCCCACCCGCACCACCACCGAATCCGACGGCTTCGTCATGCCGCCGCTCGTAGTACCGGTGGCCAAGCGAGCCGGGGTGGACACCGCCACGACCGTCGAACAGCCGTTACGGACCCAGACCTGCCGCCGCGAGACCGCGATCGTGATCCCGCCGTTCATCTCCCTCCTGCGTGGCGGCGGGTCGAAGACCACCGCCTACCCGGTCGCCGGGCCGCTGCCGACCGTGTCCGCGCAGGGAAACCACCACGGGCTCGTGAGCCCAAGCCCGGACGCGGCCGCGATGCTGCTGGCCTACTACTCCAACGGAACCGCCAGCCCGGTCACCGCGCCCGTGGGCACCCTCACCACCCGCGACCGCTACGCCCTCATCGGCAGCGCGCTGGCCGTCGATGCCTGCACGTTCCGGATGCTCGCCACCCACGAGATCGCCGCCGGGATGGGCTTCCGGGCCGACTACCGGGTCAAGGGCTCCAAACGCGACCAGGTCCGCGGCTACGGCAACGCCGTCACCCCACCCACCGCCGAAGTCCTCATCTCCGCACTCGCCGAAACCATCACCGGCGAACCGCTCAACCCGGCGACGTGACGGTGCCGGGCCACGTCAGAACGGGGTGCTCGACACCCCGACCCGGTTACCACCAGAAAGCGAGGTTCACCTGATGAGGATTCGCGTTGAAGGCACCGAGACCGAGACCGCGGCCGTTGTCGAGCGGCTCACGACTGTGCTCGAAGTCCAGGAAAGCAGCCGGTTCTATGTCAACCGCGGCGATAGTGTCCTTGGCCGGGTGTACCTGACCGTCGCGGTTCCGCCAGCCACCACCGTTGTTCACGCCAATGCCGAGCGCACCGACCGGGCACGTGGCGTGCAGGACTCCCGCCGTAAGGAGATCCGTTGATGACTGTCACGTACACGGGCTGGTGGCAGGTACCGGCCCAGCTGCTGACCAAGACCGCGCTGGCCGAGCTGGATTTCCCCCGAACCTGCGAAGGCCGCGTGCCGGACGCGTTCGTGGAGGGAACCAACTGGCGCGGCCGCAAGGACGTGTTCGCGCTGTTCGACGTGCACGCGTGCACGCCGACGTCGTCCACCGCGACGCAGCTTGACGCCGCGCAGCGACGCCGGATGAAGAGCCGCGCCTGCCAAGACTGTGGCGCTCACTGCCAGGCACCGCTGACAACCGTGGGCGAAAACCCGGTTCCGGCGCGGCTGTGCCCGGCGTGCCGGCATATCGAGCTGCTCCGCTGCGAGCAGTCCCGCATCGGCTGGTGCCGGGCACTGGTTACCGCTGATGTCGCTGCGCTTTTCACCGGCCCGCCGGCTGTGGTGATGCAGCTGGCGCTGCACGAGCCGCCTCGTACCGAACGCGGCAGCCGTCGCCCAGTGACCGCGGTGCGGGCTCAGGTCGCAGGACTGGACGGCACGGTGCTGCTGGACGTGGTGATCCGGTTGGCCGGGCCGCGCGCGAAGTGGGTTCCCGACGGAGCGGTCGACAAGGCCGAGGGTGTCGCGCGGTTGCGGGAGGCGATCGGCGGGAAGCGGCTGGTGGTGTGGTCGGCCGACGAACTGACCGAGCTGCGCAAGCTCGACCCGACCGGTGACCACCCCAACTGGATGTCAGCGGACCCGTGGATCACGCCGCGCACACCCGACCGGGACAACGAGCGGATCACCACCACCCGCTCCCAATCCAGGGCCGTGCACGCCGAGGTAGCGGCGACGCAATGGCGCGGCGAGATCGACCAGCAGACCCGCCGCTTGGTCCGCTGCCTTGCCCCGGGCACCGCCGACCGGCTCGCGCTGCTACTGCGCCGCATCGCCGCCACCGACGGGAACCAGCCCCAATTGGCGCGTGTAGAAACGGATTAGGAGAACCAAAAGTGACCAGCACAAAGAAAACAAGGACACCGCCGATTGGTGTCCGGCTGGGAACCTCTGTCGAGGAGGCTACTGGGCGTCGTCAGCCGTTTCGGGCTCGCGTCTATTGGCAGGACCCGGTGAAGAAGCGACGTGACTCGATTTCCCGATCGCACATCTCAAGCGAAGCTGCTTGGGAGTGGGTTAAGGACATGAAGCGCGCAGCGGGTGGCGGTGTAGACCCGGACGTCGTCAATATGGACCTGGCTACGTATGGCAACCTGAACATGAAGCTGGCGCTGCGCGGGCTCGAACCGAAGACCAGCGACCCGTACCTTGCCGGGTGGCGTAAGCGCGTTGTTCCCACGCTTGGACACCTTCCCGTTGGGACGATCACTTACGGTGCTGTAGACCGAGCCGTTCATGGATGGATCTCAGACGGTCTCAGCATTTCGGTAATCAAAAACAGCATTGCCGTACTTGTGCGCGTCATGGAACAGGCATTTCGTGATGAGTTGGTCGAACGGAACCCTGCGAGGCTGAGCGGCTGGCAGAGGCAGTACCACCGAGCCGAGGACGAACTCGATGATCCCCGCGCGCTTGCCTTGCCAAGTTGGGCCGTGCTCATGCGCCTCGCATCTGCCTTGGTCGAGGAATCGCATGGGCGGTACCGCGGCTGGGGTGACGTCGTAATGTTCGCGGGAGCAACTGGCGCCCGCATTGGCGAGATCTCCGGTTGCCGAGTCAAGGACATTGACCGGACGCAGTGGATTTGGAAGGTGCGGCGGCAGACCACCCCGTCGCCCGGCGGATTGCTGGACAAGGCGACCAAAGGCAAACGTGCTCGTGACGTGCCGCTGATTTCCGAGATTCGCGAGCTGGTTGAGCGTCGAATTGCCCTGAGCGACGGTACCGAGGATGCGAGGTTATTTTGCGGGCCACGCGGCGGTCGAGTCAGCACTGCCGTGTTCCGAGATGCGACGTCGTGGGACACAGTCGTTGAGAGACTTGGGTTCGAGCACCTTCGCCGCCACGATCTGCGCCATACTGCGCTGACCTGGTTTGCGGACTCCGGTGTTCCCGTTCACCACTTGCAGAAAATCGCTGGGCACGGATCGCTCACCACGACCCAGCGCTACCTCCACCCGAGTAAGCAGAGCGTTGCCGATGCGGGCGAACTGCTTTCGCAGTTCATCCAGGCACAGCAGCCCCCGGCCCACCCAATCCCTAAGCTCAGGCTTGTTACCTCCGAGCCGGTCGCCACTGCGTCCGACTTCGACGGAGTACGTCCGGGTGCCCGAGCGCGGGCTATCGCCGAAAGCCACCTGCGGCGAACTGGCCAGCTGCCGAACGTGCCTGCGTTGATGGAGCTGGCAGAAGTCTCGCGCGGCACCGCGTGGAGTGCGATTCAGGTGTTGCGAGACCGAGCTGCTGGGTAGCCTGTGGGACGAGAACGTCCCACAGGAGCGGCTTTCAAGATCAAGTCGACGAAGTTTTGAACTTTACGAAAAAGGGCCTGTGAGCTGGCAAAGTTCAGCTCACAGGCCCTTCTTGTGTCCGGTCGGGATGACAGGATTCGAACCTGCGACCCCTTGACCCCCAGTCAAGTGCGCTACCAAGCTGCGCCACATCCCGGACCCCGCACCCCGTGGAGTGCGATGAAAGAAGCTTAGCGTGTCGCTCGTGACTCCGCGCAGGCAGGTCACCCTGTGCTGTTGAGCTGCGGAAACGCCGGAAGACACGGCGGTGGGGGTGACGGTGGGTGGCCGGGCGGGGGCTTCCCGTCCGGCCACCCGGCGGCCTGGGTGTCAGGCGGGGTTGTCCGCGTGGGTGAGGGTCTGCCAGGCGACGAACAGGTTGTTGCTGCCGGTGGGGCGGTTGCGCAGGGTCAGGGTCTCGGTGTTCGCCATCGTGTTGCCGAGGCGGGTGTGCATGGCGTTGTACCCGACCTCGGTGACCGGGCCGAGGCCCAGGTTGAGGCTGCCGCCGCACAGCCAGGACGGTACGGGCGTACCCAGTTCGTACTTCGCCTGGAAGCCGAGTGCCTGGCGGAGCCGGTCGCCGATCTCGCCGTAGAGGTCCTGGCCCTGGATGCGGGTGGTCTCGGCGAAGTCGGCGATCGCGGCGATGCCGTAGCCGGTGTGCACGAAGTCGCGGCAGGTCTCCTGGGTGAGGCCGTCCACGAAGGTCGACTGGCCCTGCCAGTAGCTCACGATCTTGGCGCGGGTGTCGAGCCCGCTGCCGGGCGTGGTCTTCGGCTGCGCGCCGTCGCTGGCCAGGTAGATGTACGCCGGGACGCGGGCGCGGAACTTCGTCACCGCTTTGTCGTAGCTCGTCCTGTCCTCGAGGAACACCGAGATGCCGATGGCGGCTTCCATCATGCTCAGTTCCCAGTTGCCGTTGCTGTTGCTGCCGTTGATCACCTTCGGCAGGTACACCGTGCGCAGCATCGTCGCGAACCGGGTCGCGTTCGGCCAGCCGGTGAAGGTGTAGCGGATGATCTCCGCGGCGCGCGGCCAGGTCGAGCCGGACCAGCCGGTCTGCAGGGGCGCGTTGCTGTTCGTGTGGTCCTTGATCACGGCCGACCAGGCGTCCATGATCGCGATGGCCTTGCTGGCGTATTTCGCGTCGCCGGTTATGTACCACGCGAGGGAAAGGGTGTACGCGGCGATGGCGTCTTCTCGTTCATCGGTACAGCCGTAGTTCGGATTCGAGTACGAGCCGCATTCCACCACTGCGCGCGGCTTCGGTGTGCGCGAAAGCGAGGCGTAGGAGCTCGCCATCATTTTGTCGTACGCGCCCTTCCAGGGCTGCGCGCCGGCGTCGACCTTCGTGCGGACGAAGTCGAGCTGCGGACGGCTGACCAGTACGCCAGGGTGGGTGAACGCCGCGGGCGCGGCCGGGGCCGGGGCGGCGAACGTGCCGAGTGCCAGTGGTACCAGCACCGCCAGCGCCAGCAGTTTCTTCCTCAGTGTTGTTCCGGGCATGATTCTCCTCGGGAACGGCGGTGGGGAGGTGATCTGGGTCACCATCGCGCGATTCCCTCAGTTTCATGGTCCAGACCATGTCCGTCAAGATGTCGCGAGCACCTTTCTTCGAGTCGAAAATAATTGGCACCCATGAATTCAGCGGGCTGAATGAGAGACCTTTCTCATTCAGCCCGCTGAACCATTCCGCTCACTCGCGCTTAAGCGGCGCGGCCTACTTCAGGCCGTTGTCCACCGCGGTCATCAGTGCCCCGGTGTCACCGGACATCTCCCACGCCATCGCGCCGAGCAGCCCCTTGCTCTTGAGCCACGCGGTCTTCTTCGCGATGGACCAGGCGTCGTCGAACGTCCACCACTGGCCGCCGTTGCCGGTGTAGCAGGACGTCGCCACGGCCGGTTCGTCGTGGTACACGGTGCAGTTCGCGACGCTTGCCAGCAGGTTCGAGTAGCCGCGGGTGCCGGCTTCCTCGGCGAACTGTCCCGGCGCCGCGCCGTTCGCGGACTGCCATTCGCCGTGCTTGCCGCCGTCGGCCACGGCTTGCCAGCCCCGGCCGTAGAAGGCCAGCCCGAGCGTCAGCTTCCGGGGATTGACCCCGGCGTCGGTGTACGCCTTGATCGTGTCCTCGACGTTGAAGCGGTAGGTGCTCGGATCGTCCGCGTCGGGGTACAGGTTGCCCTGATGCCCGGTGCGGTTCGGCTCCCACGAGTTGTCGCTGCCCGACCCGTGGAAGTCGTAGCCCTGCACGTTGGCGACGTCGAGGTAGTTGAACACCTTGTCCATTTCCCAGCCGCCGCCGACCTTGGCCGGGTCGGCCGGGGTGAACGCGTGGATCTGGTAGCGCTTGCCCGTGGTGGCCCCGTACGCGTCGAGCTGGCCGCGGAACTCGGCCAGCAGGGCGGTCAGGTTCTGCTTGTCGGCGGCCTTCCAGTGGTTGCCGGGGTGGCCGTCGGCGCTGGCGGGCCACTCCCAGTCGAGGTCGACGCCGTCGAACAGCCCGGCCGCCGTCCCGGGTCCGCCCGCGCCGCCGTAGGCCGCGAGGTTGCCCTTGATCCAGGTGTCCACGCACGACGAGACGAACTTCTTGCGTGACGCGTCGGTGGCCGCGACGTCGGAGAAGTACTTCGAGTACGTCCAGCCGCCCAGCGACACGAGCACCTTGAGATTCGGGTTGCGCTGCTTGAGTTTCTTGAGCTGGTTGAAGTTCCCTCGCAGCGATTCCCAGCCGGTGTCGGCGACGCCGTCGACGGACTGGGCCGCGGCGAAGGGTCGCGAGTAGTCGGCCTCGGCGTCACCGGCGCCGTCGCCCTGACTCGGGTCCTGCGGGTTGGCCGTGGTGCCCTTCGTGACCCCGGACAGGCAGGTCAGGTTGACCGGATCGATGTTCTCGAAGGCGTAGAGCAGATGTGTCAGCTTCCCCGCCGCGCCAGTGGTTTCCAGGTTCTTGGGGAAGTACTGGCGTCCGTAGATTCCCCACTGGACGAAGTACCCGACCTTCGCGTAGCCGCTCACGATGTCGGCAGTCTTGGCGGTCAGTGCGGCACTCGCCGCGCTGGTGTTGTCGTAGCCGTCTCGTGCTTTGACGGTGAAAGTGTACGAAGTGGACGGTGCCAGCCCGCTGACCGTGGCCGAGGTCGTGGTCGTCGTCGTGGCGAGGGCGCCACCCCGGTAGACGTCGTAGGCGACCACGCCGGTGTTGTCGGTCGACGCGGTCCAGGCGAGTGACACGCTCCCGGCGTCGGCTCCGGTGGACCGCAGGCCCGCGGGTGCGGTGGGCGCTTGCGTGTCGTCGCCGGGGTTGTTGGTCGTGACCGCGACGGCGGCGCTGGCGGGCGACTTCGTGCCCTTCGTGTCCTTGGCGACGACGGTGAAGCTGTACGCGGTGTTCGCGGTCAGGCCGGTGACCGTCGTGGACGTGCCGGTGACCGAGGTGGCGAGCGTCGTGCCGCGGTAGACGTCGTACCCGGCGACCGGCAGCGAGCCCGGTGCCGAAGCGTTCCAGGCCAGCGAGACCGTGGTCGTCGTCTTCGTCACGACACGGGCGTTGCCCGGCGCGGCCGGTGGGGTGTCGGGCGAACCGTCGCAGTTCGCGTTGTCGATCCGGCACTGCGCGGGCTGGGCGGCCGAGTTCAGCCGGAACGTGGGGCTGTAGGGGTAGGTCGACCGGCCGGGTTGCAGGGTCGCGATGTAGTAGGCGGGGGTGAGCGTGACCTGGGTGCCGGACTGGGTCACGGTGCCGTTGTCCCCGGTGGTGGCGCTCACCCCGGCGGGCAGTTGGAAGGTGATCGCCCAGTTGCTCACGGCGGCGGTGCTGGTGTTCGTCACGGTGTACTCACCGGTGGTGCCGGTGAGGACGAACGTCGCCTTGAGGCCTCCCGCGGCGGCCGCCGGGGTGGTACCGGTGACGAGGCCGCCGAGGGCGATCACGGTCGCGGCGAGTGCGGTGAAGAGTCGTTTCGTCGTGCGTCTCATGGCTTTGCTCCAAGCGAGACGGGAAGACCGACCGGAATTGTGGTCTAGACCACACTCGAACGTAGACCCGGTCTCCGTGGAGGTCTAGACCACTAAAGTCGGGTGTCTCCTCTTGACTGATTCAGCAGCCGGTCGGGCACCAGAACCGCAGCCGCCCGGCCGGACTCACGTCGGACAGCACGCCGCCGTTGCGCTCGATGACCCGCCGCGAAGCCGTGTTCTCCGGGGCGCAGGTCAGCAAGGCGGTGGGGATTCCCAGCCCTCGGGCGAGCTGGAGAGTCGCGGCGAGCAACGCCGTCGCGTGGCCTTGCCCGCGTGCGGAAGGCCGGATGTCGTAGCCGATGTGGCCGCCGAACTCCCGTAGTTCGTCGTTGAGCTCCAGGTTGAGCCGGACCCGCCCGAGGTAGCGGTTTCCGTCCACCACCACAAGATTCGGTGGGGAACCCGGTCACGTTGCTGCTCCGCGTGTCCGTGCAGCTCGTGGAGGCGTAGGCGTTCGACCCATGCCCCGAACACGGCGGGTTCGGCCAACTGCTCCACCGAGAGGTCCGGATGGAGTCCCTCGGCGTGGTACTCGCGCAGGGCGGCCAGGAACGAGTCCCGCACCGCGGGACCCGGCTCGGCCAGCCCGGTCAGCGGCCGGTGAAGGTCGCCTTGCCCGGCCCGTCGGCGAGGAACGACTTGACCGCGCCGCGCAGGTCCTCGGTGTCGAACAGCTCGGCGGCGATGGTGGTGATGTGCTCGTTGGCCTCGGGGACGCCGCCGTGCGCGAAGTGGTCGAGGACCTGCTTGGTCGCCTGGTGCGCCTGGGTGGGGCCTTCGGCTAGGTCGGTGGCGAACGCCCTGGCCTCCGCGTCGAAGACGCCGGTGGGGAACACGCGGTTCACCACGTTCCAGCGCTCCATCGTGGCGGCGTCGTAGGTGGCGCCGGTCATCACGAACTCCTTGGCCCGGCCGATACCGGCGCGTGCGGCGAGCCGCTGGGTGCCGCCCATGGTCGGGGTCAGCCCGACGACCCGCTCGACCAGCCCGAACTTCGCCTTCTCCGCGGCCAGGATGATGTCGCAGGCCACCGCGACCTCGAACGCCCAGGTCAGGCAGAGACCGTGGGCGGCGAACACGGTGGGGAAGCTCAGCGCGGCGATGCGGTCCGGCACCGAGAGCATCCGGTCGAACAGCACCTTGGCCTCGGCGGGGGAGCTCTGGGCGTCGAAGAGCGAGACGTCGACGCCGCCGCTGACGATCTTGCCCTCGGCGCGGATCAGGGCCGCGCGCGGCGGCTCGCTTTCCAGCTGCCCGATCGCTTCGCCGAGCTGGTCCTGCAGCTCGGCGGTGTAGAGGTTGAGCGGCGGCGCGTCGATGGTGAGCACGGCGAGCCCGCCGGTGCGCTCGATGCGGACGAGGGGCCGGGGCGAGGTGGTCAAGGGAATCCTTCGCGATCGGGGGCGGTGCGGGCCGGGAAGCGCTAGCCGGCTTCCTCGGCCTCCAGCAGGACGTCCCAATGTTGCTGTGCTTCGGGCCGCCAGTCCACATGCTTGCGGTGGAACAGTTCGGCGGCCTTGACCCCGCTCCAGTGCCGGGGCAGCAGTTCGAGCGGGAGCCGCGGGTCGAGGAACGGGAAGCGGCGCCATTCGTGCACGAGCTCGGTCTGCGCGCGCAGGACCGCCTGGCCGCCGGTCGGGCTGAGGCCGGTGAACCGGTCGATGAAGTCCTCGTAGCGGTCCTTGAGCTCGGTGAGATCCCAGGACCGGGCGACCATCGCCTCCTGCTCGCCGACCTCGCCGTAGGCCGCGGTGAACGACATGGCCTGGGAGTCGAGACCGAGCTCGCTGACGATCTGCTGCGCCTCCCGCTGGCGGGTGGTGTCGGGGCTGACCCACACCCCGGCGACCGGCGAGCCGAAGCCCGCCCAGGTCAGCCTGGTCCGCAGGCGGTGACGGAGATCACGCTTCGCTTCGGGCACCGAGACGATGAGCATCAGCCAATGCGCGTCCCATTCGCCGGGATCGCTGCCGAACGCGTAGATCCGGTCGGCGCCCTCGGTCAGCAGCCTGCGTCCGGGCGGGGTGAGCGACCAGCGCACCCGGCGGCCGACGCGCTCGGAGACCACCCAGCCCTCGGCGGCCGAACGGGCCAGCGCCTGGCGGGCGGACTTCTCCTCGATGTCGAGCGCGCCGAGGACGTCCACCAGCATGGACGTCCACACCGGCCGGTCCCTGGGCAGGACGAACTCGCCCAGCACCGTCATCAGCAGCGACCGCGCGCTGGCGTGGCTCACCTCGCGGCGTCTGGTCATCGTCGGCCTGGGCACGCCCGCGGCCGCTCGAGCCTTCGGCCTACCGCTGACCGTGGCTGGACTGGCATCCGCCATCGCCGTCATCGACCTCACTCCCGCGCTCGTGAACCCGCCCAGAGTACCCACGAAGAGTGACCAGCAGGACACCCGACACACAACGGCGCGGATTCCGGGCCGCCGCGGCGCACCCGTAGACTTCGCGTCCTCATGAGCGCCACACTCGTTGCCAAGGATCTCGCCGCCGGTCACGGCGATCGAGTCCTCTTCTCCGGTCTGGACCTGGTCGTCGCACCAGGGGACGTCATCGGCCTGGTCGGTGCCAACGGCGCCGGTAAGTCGACGCTGCTGCGCACCCTCGGCGGCCTGGTGCCGCCGGAGGAGGGCAGCGTCCGCCTCAACCCGCCGACCGCCACGGTCGGGCACCTGCCGCAGGAGCCGGAGCGGAGGCCGGGGGAGTCGGTCCGCGCCTTCCTGGCCCGGCGCACCGGCGTCACGGCCGCGCAGGCCGAGCTCGACGCGGCCACGGAGGCGCTCACCGAAGGCGCCCCCGGCTCCGACGACGCCTACGCGACCGCCCTTGACCGCTGGCTCGCCCTCGGCGGCGCCGACCTGGACGACCGGGCCGATGAGGTGGTCGCCGAGCTGGGCCTGCAGGTCAGCCTGGAGCAGCCGATGGTGTCGCTGTCCGGCGGCCAGGCCGCCCGCGCGGGGATGGCGTCGCTCCTGCTGAGCCGGTACGACATCTTCCTGCTCGACGAGCCCACCAACGATCTCGATCTCGACGGCCTCGAGCGGCTGGAGCGGTTCGTCACCGGGCTGCGCGCGGGCACCGTCCTGGTCAGCCACGACCGCGAGTTCCTGGCGCGCACGGTCGACCGCGTCGTCGAGCTCGACCTCGCCCAGCAGCAGGTGCGCGCCTACGGCGGCGGGTACGAGGCGTACCTGGAGGAGCGGGCGGTCGCCCGGCGGCATGCCCGCGAGGAGTTCGACGAGTACGTGAACACCCGCTCCGCGCTCGAAGCCCGCGGCAACATGCAGCGCGGCTGGATGGAGAAGGGCGTCCGCAACGCCCGGCGCAAGAGCACCGACAACGACAAGATGAGCCGCAAGACCCGCAGTGAGGCCACGGAAAAGCAGGCGTCGAAGGCTCGCCAGACCGACCGCATGATCGAACGGCTGGAGGTGGTCGAGGAGCCGCGTAAGGAGTGGGAGCTGCGGATGGAGATCGCCGCCGCCCCGCGTGCCGGCGCGGTCGTCGCGACGCTGCGGGGCGCCGTCGTGCGTCGCGAACAGTTCACGCTCGGGCCGGTGGACCTGCAGATCGACTGGGCGGACAAGGTAGCGATCACCGGGGTCAACGGCGCCGGCAAGTCGACGCTGCTGGCCGCGCTGCTCGGCCGGATCCCGGTCGACGAGGGCGGCGCGGTGCTCGGGCCCGGGGTGGTCGTCGGCGAGGTCGACCAGGCGCGCGACCTGTTCCTCGGTGAGCTGACGCTGGCCGAGGCGTTCGCCCGCGAGGTCCCGGAACTGCCCGACGCCGACGTCCGCACGCTGCTGGCGAAGTTCGGGCTGAAGGCCGTGCACGTCATCCGCCCGGCCGCGACGTTGTCGCCGGGGGAGCGGACCCGCGCCGCGCTCGCGCTGCTGCAGGCCAGGGGGGTCAACCTGCTGGTGCTCGATGAGCCGACCAACCACCTCGACCTGCCCGCCATCGAACAGCTCGAGTCGGCGCTGGCCGAGTACCCCGGCACGCTGCTGCTGGTCACGCACGACCGGCGCATGCTCGACGCCGTGCACACGACCCGGCGGTTCGAGGTCGACGGCGGCAAGGTCACCGAACTCTGATCACGCGCGGCTGAAGGTCGCCTTGACTTCGTTCAACGCAGTCAAGGTCGCCTTTGGCAGGTCTAACGCAGCAAGGGCGACTTTCAGCGATCGCTCTTCCTGGGGTGTGTCTCGCCTGTCGCCGCGCCGTGGTGAGTTCCTTCACGAGCAGCTTCTGTGGTGGCGGGCGGGATCGCCGGTTGCGTGAGTCTCTGAAGGCCACCTTAAGGGCATCTGGGTCCCTCAAGGTGGCCTTCAGGGGCAGGTCAGGGGCGGTGGGTGAGATACCCGCCCATGGTGCGGAAGTACTCGTGCGCGGTGAGCTCGGTGTCGTCCTCGGTCCGGACCCGCTCGACGAGCAGGCCGGGGGAGTGACCGCGCCGGGCGTCGGGGCCCGCGACGATGACCACGCCGTCGCCCTCCTTGATGAAGATCCGGCCCGGCGTGCCGCCGTAGTTGCCCGCCGACACCGACGCTTTGACGATTCGCAGCCGCTCGCCGCGGTGGAAGGTGAACGCGTTCGGGTAGGGGTCGGACTGCGCCCGCACGAGCCGCTCGATCTCCCCGGGGCTCCAGGTCCAGTCGATCCGGCTGTCCTCGGGGGCGCGTTTGTGGAAGAAACTGGCCTTCGAGCGGTCCTGCTTGACCGGCACCACCCGGTCGGCCGCGATCAGCTCGAGCGCGTCGGCGGTGATCGGGCCGATGAGGTCCACCGTGCGGTGGAACAGGTCGGTGGTCGTGTCGGCGGGCCCGACCGGGACCGTTCGCTGGAGCACGATGTCCCCGGCGTCGAGCTCGGCGTCCATCAGGTGGGCGGTGACGCCCACCTCCTTTTCGCCGTTGATCAGCGCCCAGATGAGCGGGGAGAACCCGGCGTAGGCGGGCAGCAGCGAGTCGTGGATGTTCAGCGTGCCCTCGCGGGGCAGCTCGAAGATCTCCGGCGGCAGCCAGGTGCGCCAGTTGTTGGCCACGATCAGGTCCAGGTCGGCTTCCTTGAGCCTGGCCAGCAAATCGGCGTCGTCCGGCCTGGTGCGCAGCAGGGCCGGGATGCCGTTGGCCCCGGCGAGCTCGGCCACCGAATCCGACCAGATCTTCTCGTAGGCGTGCTCGCTCTTGGGGTGCGTGACGACCAGCGCGACCTGGTGGCCGGCGTCGATCAGCGCTTGCAGGGTGCGGTGTCCCCAGGTCTGGTATCCGAACATGGCGACCCGCATGGATCTGCCTCCCGTTTGTCGAGGGGGATGAACATCACGCCTCAAGGTACTAGTTGAGGCTCACCTAAGTTAGGTTAGGGTTTCCTCTGTCTTAAGTCGATGCACCGAGATGCGGCGGAGCCGCGCTAGGGGACCTTCATGTCACGAGCAGTGGTCGGTGAGCGGATTCCGGTCTACGACGTCGTGGGGGTCGGTTTCGGACCCTCGAATCTGGCGCTGGCGATCGCCCTGACCGAGCACAACGCGAAAGCGGGTGCCGACGGCACGGTCACGGCGCATTTCCTCGAGCGCCAGGAACGGTTCGGCTGGCACCGCGGCATGCTGATCGACACCGCGACCATGCAGGTGTCGTTCCTCAAGGACCTGGTCACCATGCGGAACCCGACCAGCGGGTTCAGCTTCCTCGCCTACCTGCAGAGCCGGGGCAGGCTGGTCGATTTCATCAACCACAAGAACCTGTTCCCCCTGCGCATCGAGTTCCACGACTACTTCGAGTGGGCGGCCGCGAAGGTCGACGACCTGGTGTCGTACGGCACCGAGGTGCTCTCGGTGCGGCCGGTGTTCGACGGCGACGAGGTGGCCTTCTTCGACGTCCAGGCGCGTTCGGGCGGCGAGCTGATCGAGCTGCGCGCCCGGAACCTGGTGATGGGCACCGGGTTGCGCCCGAACCTGCCCGAAGGCGTGACCGCCGGTGAGCGGGTCTGGCACAACAGCCGGCTGCTGCACCGGGTCGAGGGCCTGAAGGAGGCCGACCCGCGGCGGTTCGTGGTGGTTGGCGCCGGGCAGAGCGCCGCCGAGGTCGCCGCCCTGCTGCACGATCAGTTCCCCCGCGCCGAGGTCTGCGCGGTGTTCTCCCGCTACGGCTACAGCCCGGCCGACGACAGTCCCTTCGTCAACCGGATCTTCGATCCCGAAGCGGTGGACCACTTCTACGGCGCGGCCGAGCCGGTGAAGCAGCGGCTCATGACCTACCACGGCGCCACGAACTACTCGGCGGTCGACATCGAGCTGATCGACGAGCTGTACCGGCGGACCTACCGCGAGAAGGTGCAGGGCGTCGAGCGGCTCAAGCTGTTCAACGTCTCCCGGCCGGTCGAGGTGACCGAGACCGCCACCGGGGTGCGCACGACGATCGAGTCGCTCGCCACCGGGGTGCGCACGGTGCTCGAAGCCGACCACGTCATCTACTCGACGGGGTACCGCCCGGCCGACCCGACCCCGCTGCTCGGCGAGCTGGGCGCGCGGTGCGGCCGCGACGAAGAGGGCAGGCTGCGGATCGAGCGCGACTACCGGATCGTCACCGAACCCGCGCTGCGCGGCGGGATCTACCTGCAGGGCGGGACCGAGCACACGCACGGGATCACGTCCTCGCTGCTGTCGAACACCGCCGTGCGGGTCGGCGAGATCCTGCGGTCCATTGTGGAGCGCCGGGACGCGGACGCGGAGCGCCCGGAGTACGCGGTGAGCGGCACCGGGTCCGTCTGACCCGCTTTTCGGCACGGCACGGCAAGAACATCGGTGGAGGCTATTCAGATGACCCGCGGCACCCTGCCCGGATTTGCACTGACCGCGGCGCAGTCCGGGGTCTGGTTCGCGCAGCGGCTCGACCCGGCTTCGCCGGTGTACGGGATCGGCTGGTACGTCGACCTGCGCGGTGAGGTCGATCTCGCGCGGCTCGGCGCGGCGATCGGGCAGGCACTCGCCGAAGCCGAATGCCTGCACGTGACGGTCGACGCCGAGGACGGCGTTCCGGTGCAGCGGCCCGCGCGGGTTCCGGTGGAGGTGCCGGTCGTGGACCTGCGAGGGGAGCCCGATCCGGAGCGCGCCGCGCTGGCACGGATGCGGGCCGGGCTGGCGCGCGTCCCCGACTTCCGGCACGGTCCGCTGACCACGCACGAGCTGCTGGTGCTCGGTCACGACCGGGTGCTGTGGTCGCAGGGTTACCACCATCTGGTGATGGACGCGCACGGGCAGGCCGCGCTGACCCGGCGGGCCGCGGCGCTGTACCAGGGCGCCGCGGAGCCGGTCGACTGGTCGCTCTCGGGTCTGGTCGAAGCCGACGCCGCCTACCGGGGTTCGCCGCAGGCCGAGGCCGATCGGGCGTACTGGCTGGCGAAACTGTCCGGCACACCGGAGCCGGTCCGCCTGCTGGGCCGCTCGGACAGCCCGATCGTCCGGCACGGGTTCACGCTGTCCCCGGCCACGACACAGGCCCTGCGGAAGCTCGCGGGGAACTCCGGCACGCGGCTTTCGCGGGTGGTGCTGGCCGCCGTCGCCGCCTACGTCCACCGGGTGACCGGCGCCGAGGACCTGGTGATCGGCGTCCCCGTCACCGCGCGGGCGGGCCGGGAGCTGCGGGACCGGCCGGGGATGGTCTCCAACGTCCTGCCACTGCGCCTGGCGGTCCGGCCGGACGCCACGCCAGCGCGGCTGGTGGCGTCGGTCGCCGCCGGGGTCGCCGACATGGTGGCGCACAGCCGGTACCGCGGGGAGGAGCTGGCCAAGGACCTCGGGGCCACCGGCGGTGTCCACGAGCTGGTCGGGCTGGCCGTCAACTTCATGGCGGTGGACGGCGAACTGGCGTTCGGGGCCGCGACCGGCACGGTGCGCAACCTGTCGCTGGGTCCGGTGAGCGATCTCGCGATCGCCGCCTACGACGCCGGTGAGGGCCACGGCCTGCGGTTCGACCTCGACGCGGCGGCCGGCCCCGCGGAGCTGGCCGAGCACGAGCGCCGGTTCCGCGCGGTGGTGGACGCGCTGCTCGCCCGGCCGGACGCCCCGCTCGCGGTGATCGACCTGCTCACCGCGCAGGAGCGGGACCAGGTGCTGGTCGAGTTCGGCACTGCGCACCCTAAGCACCCTGAGCACGCCGATTTCGCCGACGTGTCCTGGCCTGCCGCGTTCGACCGGGTCGTGGCGCGTACCCCGGACGCGGTGGCGGTCGTCTGCGAGGACGACCGGCTCACCTACTTCGAGCTCGACGCCGCGGCCAACCGCCTGGCCAGGCTGCTCGCCGCGCGCGGCGTCGGGGCCGAGGACGTAGTCGCGGTGGCCCTGCCCCGCTCGGCGGACCTTGTCGTCGCGCTGCTCGCCGTGCTGAAAGCGGGTGCTGCCTACCTGCCGCTCGACCTCGACCACCCCGAGGACAGGCTGGCGTACATGCTCGCCGACTCCGGGGCGCGCGCCGTGTTGTCCACTGTGGAACTCGCGGTCCAGCTTCCTGAGATGTCCACTGTGGATCAAGTGCTGCTCGACGTGGTGCGGCCGGAGCTCGCGGCGCTGGATTCGTCCACTGTGGACGTCTCTGGGTTGCGGCTGGACCGCGCCGCGTACGTGATCTACACCTCCGGCTCGACCGGCCTGCCGAAGGGCGTGGTGCTCTCGCACGACGGCATCGGCAGCCTGATCGCGACGGCCATCGAGCGGATCGGCATCGGCCCGGACAGCCGGGTCGTCCAGTTCGCGTCGGTCGGGTTCGACGTCACGGTGTGGGACCTGGTGATGTCGCTGTGCGTCGGCGGCCGGGTGATCGTGGTGCCCGCGCACCGCCGGGTGGCGGGGGTCGAACTGACCGGGTACATCATCGAGAACGCTGCCACCCACATGATCCTGCCGCCGTCGCTGGTCGCCGCGCTGCCCGCGGACTGCGAGCTGCCCCCAGGCGCGGTGCTGATCGTCGGCACCGAGACGGTGCCGCCGGAGCTCATCGCGCGGTGGGCCCGCGACCTGCGGGTCGTCGCCGCCTACGGGCTCACCGAGGCGACCGTCAACTCGACGCTGTGGCCCGCCGAACCGGGCTGGACCGGGCCGATCCCGATCGGCGGGCCGGACCCCGGCACCCGCTGCCACGTGCTGGACACCGCGCTGCGCCCGGTGCCGGTCGGGGTCGAGGGCGAGCTGTACGTCGGCGGCCGTGGCCTCGCCCGCGGGTACGTCGGCCGCTTCGGGTTGACCGCCGAAAGGTTCGTGGCCGACCCGTTCGCCGAGCCCGGCGCACGCATGTACCGCACCGGCGACCGGGTGCGCTGGCGCGCAGACGGCTTCCTGGACTTCCTCGGCCGCGCCGACCACCAGGTCAAGATCCGCGGCTACCGCATCGAACCGGGCGAGATCGAGTCGGTGCTCGCCGGGCACGACGCGGTCGCGCGGGTCGCCGTGGTGCCGCACGAGGTCAAGCCG